>VXXH01000040.1 GCA_009835515.1 Candidatus Poribacteria bacterium | reverse complement strand
GCTCTAAACTTACCGCTAAAGAACGCATGTAAATCCGCTTTTCTAAAAGATACGCAAGTTTTTTGAGTTTCTCTGTAGAAATATTAGATTCTTGCAATATATGTGCATAGTGCTGATTCGCTTCACTATAGATTTTGACCCACCACTTCGGCATATCTTCGGTAATATAATTAGCATTTACTTCTTTAGTCTCTATAGCGTTGCAGCCAACTATAACAAGACCTATAAGCAATATACTAATAATTTTCCAGTATCTCGTGGATTTCGGCTTTCGTGTGTACCAAGCCATGTGTCAAGTCCTCCGAACGATTATACGAAGTTAGGAAATCTCTCTTTTTTCGAGACACGAGTACAAAGGTATCTTACTTAACTATTATACGCTTAAAAATGGTTTTCAGCAACGCAAAAGCAAACCCCCGCCCAAGAGACGGGGGGTATACCGCTATGCCCATGTTACCAAGCCAAGTTCGTGTGGGGATTGCAGATCCTCATGGTACGGCAAGGCGCGCACAGTATAGCCGTGCAAGCCTGTCTGTTTCAAGATCAGTGTCCCTTCAAAAAGATAGGTGCCATCCCCGAGATCATCTTTATACGCCATTGGACTCATAGTCCCGTTGTGGATTTCGCCTGCTTCATCTAAGACACCGTGGTAGATTTGCACGGCAAGTTCGTGCGGGAACAGGACATCCGTACGAACGACCGCCTGCACCGTTGTCGATTCACCCACCCCAAGCTCAGCATTTTGCGCAGCAGTGGTTTTCGCAACGGTACGCTTTTCCTCAACTCGAAGGTCGTTCCAATGGTCTCGAATGTGAGTTTTCCAGCGCGCTAAGGCGATGCTACGCTTCGTCTCGGATGCATTGAGTTCTTGCCAACGCCGATGTGCCGGAAAATATAACTGCTCTGCGTATTCTGACACCATCCGTTTTGTATTGAAAATAGGGGCGAGATTCTGCATCGCAGTCTTCATCCGTGCGACCCATTCATGCGGAACATCGTCAACGGCGTTACGTTGGTAAAAAAGCGGTACAATCTCATTTTCAAGGAGATCATAGATGGCATTCGCGTGCGCTTTATTGGTGGATTTGGAATCCTCTATAACGGGTCCCGTGTCAATCGTCCACCCGCCGCCCAAATGATTCGCTTCAGCCCACCAGCCGTCTGCGATGCTGAGATTCAGGATGCCGTTGGCAGCGGCTTTCATACCGCTCGTACCGCTCGCTTCATTCGGACGTAACGGGTTGTTAAGCCACACATCCACACCTTCAACGAGATAACGTCCGACACAAATATCGTAGTTTTCGATGAAGACGATTTTATGATAAAATCGCGGTTCCGCTGCGATCCGAGCGATACGCTGGATAAGCAATTTTCCCTCATAATCATGCGGATGTGCTTTCCCCGCAAAAATGAGTTGAACCGGACGTTCCGGGTGATTGAGAATCTTATCAAGTCGGTCAACATCATGGAACAGCAAGGTCGCGCGTTTATAAGTCGCAAACCGGCGCGCAAAGCCAATCGTCAACGCCGCTGAATTGAGTATTTTCGTTGCCAGGGTGTCACTCTCTTGCGGACGCTTGGAAATGCTACCACCGAGTGCCTGTTTCTGTTCCTGTCGTTGACGAGCAAACGTAATGAGACGCTCGCGCCTTCGTTCGTGTGTTCGCCACAGTTCGGGGTCCGGTATCTGCGAGATTTGTGTCCACACTGCTTGATTCGTGAGTTCGACGATCCAGCGGGGGCCAAGGTACCTGTCAAAAAGGCTCTGCATATCGCCAGAGACCCATGAACGCGTGTGAATGCCGTTCGTAATCGCACCAATCGGCACCTCATGCACAGGGATACCGGGCCAGAGGTCTTTCCACATTTCACGGGCAACCTCTCCGTGCAGTTGGCTCACGCCGTTGCACATTGCGGAGAGCCGAAGGGCAAGAAGCGCGGGACTGAATTCACTATGTGTGTTCAACGGATTCGTTCTACCGAGACCGAGAAAGGTATCCATGGATACACCGAGTTCACGGTAATAACCGCTGAAATAGTGATTGACTAAATCGGGTGGAAACCAGTCAATGCCAGCTGGAACAGGCGTATGTGTCGTGAAAATATTTCCTGCCTTTGTCGCTTCGCAGGCTTCTTCAAAACGGATGCCTGTCTGCGACATCATCTGCCGAATACGCTCAATCGCGAGGAACGCTGCGTGCCCCTCATTCATGTGGCAAACGGTTGGCTGGATGCCGAGTGCTGTTAAGGCACGATAGCCACCAATACCGAGCAGAATTTCCTGTTTGATACGGAGGCGTTCATCACCACCATATAGGTAATCCGTGATACTCCGCAACTCTTCGTTCTGGTTTTCGGGGATATTCGTATCCAGTAGATACAGCGAAATGCGTCCGACTTGGGCACACCAGACTTTAGCGATCGCCTTGCCTTCTGGATATTCGACTTCGACGAAGAGCGGGGACCCATCAGCGAGTGTCGCTGGCTGAATTGGCATATTGTAAAAGTCATTGGTGGGGTAATCCGCCATCTGCCAGCCATCGGCGGTAAGGGTCTGGCGGAAATAGCCGTGCTGATAAAGCAGCCCGACTGCAACGAAAGGAAGTCCTAAGTAACTCGTGGATTTTAGATGATCGCCTGCTAAGACACCTAAGCCGCCAGAATAGAGGGGCATACATTCTGTCAAGCCATACTCCATTGAAAAATAGGCAATTTGTAGGTCCTTGAGTGTATCATCTTTGTAATTTGTCTCAAACCATGAAGGTGTGTTATGGTATTCTCTAAACTTCTTGTGGATGACCTCAAGCCGTGCAAGGAACACGCTGTTTTTTGAAGTCGCATCCAACCGTTCTTGTGAGATCTGACCGAGCATCGCGACGGGGTTATGATAGGTTTTTTCCCATAATTCGGCATCAAGATGATGGAACATATCCAATGCTTCGCGATCCCAGGTCCACCAGAGATTTAGGGCAAGTTCGCGCAGCGGTTCAAGGTTCGCGGGTAAGGTAGGCACCACTGTTAGTTGGCGAAGTGGCTTCATTCTTGATCTATTCTCCTTCCGAAATCTATGCCGCTGCTGCGTCTGATTGTTGTGTTTTTAGTGTGATGTAGGTGCCTTGTTTCCGTTTTTCAAAATCTAATTTGCCTTCGCGGGCAAGCCAACCGATCGCCATAAGAACTGTGCGTTCATTCTCACCCATTTCGCGTGTTAATTTGGTAACGGTGGCTTCGCTATTTTCTTCAAGGTAGTGCCATATAGCACCCGCTACGCTTCCAATATCTTCTAACATTGCTACCTCCAAAAGCATATAAAAATTGAGGGATTTTTTGA
>VXXH01000559.1 GCA_009835515.1 Candidatus Poribacteria bacterium | reverse complement strand
CTGGGAATAGACTAAATCCATTCCTTGTATTACATTCCGAACCTACCGGACCTGGAGGGGCCTTAAATTGACACATATGGGGAGGTTAGGAATGCAGATCGCATTTGAGGTTTTTGCTGGGTGTCCTTGCTTGGATGTTTCTGCGGATTTCTTCAAGTACGCCGCAAAACCGAACCTACCGGATTTGGTAAAAATTAGAGGGAAGTTTGTTATCACTACTTCCGACGCAAAACGGATACCCGAATCTGCTCCCACTTCCGCTTTGACCGATGCGTTGCGACTCGTCTCTTAAAGCGCGCATCCTCCGTAAAACCAGCCTCCGCAATGATCGCCTCCAGATGCTCAATCGCCTTAGGACCGGACGCATCGGCATACCCCAACACAACAGCACCGTCAGGCTTCAGGAAATTTGAGACGTGTGCAAAAAACCGTTTCACTGTCTCCTGTTTTTCATCGTGGATGGCGAGTTCGGCGCGGTTGCGCACGCGAGCAACAACCCACGGTGCATTGAAGATAATCACATCAAATTGACACGAAGCAAACGGATCAAACAAGTCTCCAGCGGGTATAACTTCTATACCGTCTGAATCTGGCAAAAGGCGTTGGATGTTCAACTTCGTCGTCGCGACTGCTTCTGGGAGCAGGTCAGATGCATACACTTCAGCCTGATCGCCCAATTCCTGCCGTGCTAATAGCGTTAAACATCCACTGCCACATCCGATGTCAGCAACTTTATTCGCAGAGGCGTGTGAACGGATATGCTGTAGTGCCTCCTGAAAGCACTCAACGGTTTCTTGTGAACGCGGCGCGAGCACATTTTCGGAAGCGACAAGCGAGGCATCAAGCGCACGAATAGGATAGGTCTCCGCGAGCGCGCTTTCAATCTGTTGTATCTTTATGAGCGGGAGGAGAAAAGGTTTGCCTTGATTTGCTGCCGCCGGTTCGCCAGCAAACTCCAATAGATACGGAAGGAGCGGTGCAGGTTCAACCTGCAAGATGCCATCAGCATCTGCCCAACACATCAATCTCGCCAACGCTTCTTTCAAGGCATGGCTTGCTGATTTTCCACGCGAGTCTCTCCGGTCTCGCTGCTTAGAATTTCGATGAGACGCTTCTTGGGTCAAATCCTGTTTGTGGCGTTGGATATAGTCCATAACAGCGGTAATTTGTTCCCACTGCCCCTCCACAACTGCAACGCCACCGTGCCGAATGTGCGTGAAGATCCGGTTGAGATGCCGCAACTCCTGATGCGCGAATAACTTGACGCGTGCGCGCGCAAAGACAGCATCTCGATATTCAACGGGAACATAGAGTTCACCGATATTACTAACGGCGTAGAAAGTGTTCATTTAAAAGTAGTAGGCACGCTCCGACGTGCCGTAACAACAACACGAAGTATGCCTCGCCATATTCACAGCCTAACGAATAGGGACAATCTCACCCGTTCTAACGGATTCCGCCTCTTTATAGCAGAGCAACAACGCGTCCCGCGCACCGATACCGGATAACGCCGTCGGTTCGGTTTCCCAATCGATCGCCTCAACAGCGTATTGAAGTTCACCCACGAAGGCATCAATCGGATCGACATCTCCCAAATCCACCTGTTCCACTTCACCCGCGTCGTTGAGAAGTGTCAGCGGCACTGCGGTGGACGCTTCACCCGCCAACGTCGAAAAGTCAAAGAGCAGCGTGGCTTTTTCAAGGAAGATTTCAAACCCGTGCGAGAAAGCGCGCCCGCGTTGCGAGATTCCGCCCGAAGAACAACTGACGGAGATCCCCTTATCCTTGTAGATGTACTGCGTCGTCAGATAATCCACATAGTTACCGCCAGCGATTTTGCCTTGTGAGAACACGGCATCGGGAACACCGCAGAGGAGTTGAATGAAATGGGTGTCGTGAATGTGCAAGTCGATACCGGGGCCGCCGCTCTTGTCGAGATCCGCGACATCGCGTGACCAACTCGGTCTGGAGATGATCCGCTTAAAATGCGCGCCGAGGAGTTCACCGTATTCCCCAGATTCAACGATCCGTTTCGCGTAAGCATATTCCGCAAAGAAAGGGAGGACATGCGCCACCATCAGATAACATGGACTTTGATTCGCTGCCTCTCGCTCAGTACCGATACGCTTCTCAAGTTCAACGAGTTCGTTGGCATCGTCAATCGAGATAGAAATCGGTTTTTCAACAAGCGTGTGTTTTCCCGCTTCAAGGGATGCCATGCTAACAGATTTGTGCAGATGTGTCGGCAGGCAGATATCAACAAGTTCAACCTCTTCATCGGCGAGAAGTTCGTCAATTTCACTATATGTTCGGACATTGGAGAGATCTTCCATCCCGCCTCGGGGCCCAAAATTCCCTTGAATACCGGTCCAATCACCGGCAAGTTTCTTTGGATCTCGTGTGCATATAGCAACGACTTCGGCACCTGTAATACGCTGAATCGCGTAATAATGAATCATTCCCATAAAGCCGATGCCAACTATTCCGATTTTTGTCATTTTTCGCCTCCCACATAAGAAAGCACAGGTGCCGAAACAACACCTGTGCCTTTTAACGTTTGTGTCGGACAGTTCTTAATACGTTCCAGCTTTCCGCTTAATACTGCCCCACGTTGTTGCAACTTTATCAAGGGGTGAAACCGCAAGAAAACCTTCGTTCGCTATTTCTTGGATTTCAGCTTCACTCAGTGCACGCCGCCAGACGGCAGCCTCGTCAATGGAACCGTTCTCAAAGGTATAATTCGGACGGTCCTTAGAACATCCGATCCGTAAATCCTGGTCATTGGTCCCTTTGAAATCAAATTTTTCGTCTTTTTCAGCTGCAACCTCGCCATCAACATAGACTTTCATGGTTGAGCCGTCGTAGGTTCCAACGACGTGAAGCCATTTTTTCGTATCCATTGCGTGCGGTGAGTTCAGGGTCGGTCGACTGTTGCCGGTCCCCAAGAACATATTAAAATTCTTACCGCTTTGAAAAGCACCGAGGCCGTAGGAAGAATGCTCACCTCCGTTATGGCAGTTTTTGTCGAACCACTGCCCATCAGTCGCCCAAGAATCCTGATTGATCCAAGCCGCCATCGTGATTTCACCGCTGATTTTCAGTTCATCGGCGGCTGGCACATTCACACAATCAGCCCCCACAGCTGTAATACGAATCGCTTTCCCGTATTTGCCATCCACAATATCGGTATTAGCGATTATATCAGCATCAAGTCCATTACCGGAATCGTCAACAATCGTCTTCCCTTTGACATTGTCAAACGTGAAGTAAACGACAAGTCCTTCAGCGAGATCTGCTGTGGCATGTCCCGCTACGATGAGCATCAACGCGAGGAGCG
>VXXH01000300.1:2963-3343 GCA_009835515.1 Candidatus Poribacteria bacterium | reverse complement strand
AAGATTGCGAAATCTCGGTTCAAATCCAATCCGATGGCTTCAAAGTCGGCTAAGCTCTCAAAATTCGCCCCAAGTGCACTCGCTAACATTTGTGCAAGAATTTCGGGTGATCCTGATTGCGGTGACAGGTCTGTGAACAGCGTGTTAATTTTATGATCCAATTCAATCGCGTTCGGACAATAGATAATGCCCAAGGTTTTTTCTGGAATTAGATGTAGCACACTGTCGCTCGAAACAGTAGGTGAAAGCGTTTCTACTGCTTGATCGGACGCTGCGTTACTAAAGCATACTGTCAGAAACGCTAACACTATAATGGAAGCTAAGGGTAAAAATTTCTTTCTCATTTTTTCTCCTAAGGTTAATGCCGCGTAGCATTAACC
>VXXH01000300.1:0-2953 GCA_009835515.1 Candidatus Poribacteria bacterium | reverse complement strand
GCATTAACCTTTTTCGTTTTCGAGCGAAACGTGAAACATTCCACGCTGGTTGGTAATAATATAAAGTTTGTTGTTTGCGAAAACGAGTTCTCGGATACCATCAGGAACTTCTGCGGAAACTTTCTTCCAGTTACCACGATTATCCAAACGATAAGCCCCGGCATTACACACCCCATAAACCGTAGTGTCATCAACCGCAAGACTCGCAACAATAAGACGTTCGCCTTCAGTGTCAGTGAGCACACGCCAGTGTTCCCCGTTTTGTGAGGTCAAGACCCCTTTATTAGTCGAAACGTAAACCGTTGACCCTACAAAAGTAATCTCTTTGAAACGTTTAAATTGAAGCGGCAGGTTTGGCGTAAGGTCTTTCCAATTGGTTCCCTCATCAAACGATTGAAAGAGTTTACCGTCTCGCATACCGACGTAGATAGTTTTCCCCGAAACAGCCAACTGAAATCCTTTACGGCTGTTGTGAGGGTGTTTCCCAGCATCTATGAGCCCTGTGCTTTGCCATTTCCATGTGCCGGGTTTACATTTGAAAAGTTCTCGCCTGTACTCAATATAGAACGTCTTATCACTAACCGCAAGCGCGCCGAGTGTCACCTCACCTGCTAATAGATCTTTTGAGTCAAGTTCGAGATCATATTCAAAGGCGGGGAGTCCGCGAACGGGACTGAGCGTATTACCATCAGCAGACAACTGGAAAATGCGCAACTTGCTTTTTCTTGTAGGCGCACCGAAAATGTCTCTTTTGCCTTTCTCAAGGAAAACCCCGTAAGGGATATCGTCAGCGACAACTAACCTCTGAATGGGAAAATCAGGATCGCGAGGCGAATTCCATCCGGCTCTGAAGTTAACAGGAGTCCACGTCTCGCCAGTGTCCGTTGATTTGACAATTTTCCAATCGTTATGCACATAGAGCGCGTTTTTGAACGCGACTAAATTCCGCATTTGAGTGCCTATCATCCCCCGCATAAACGGATGCCACGATTCGCCGCCGTTGGTCGTCCGATAGACTTCATATTTACCTGCATAAAAGGTATTGTGGTTGATTCCTGCAGCCGGGGTGTAACTGGGGGTATACGGAATTTCTCCGAGGTCCGTCCATGTTTGTCCATCATCCCTTGAACGCATTCCATAGCGACCACCGGCTACCAAAAGCGTCTCACCCGCAGCGATGAGTTTGATGTCTATCGCTTGCCGCATAGAGAAAGGTGCGTTTTGGGGTGTGATCTCAACCCATGAATTGCCCAGGTCGGTTGAGCGAAAAAGTGTCCAACGGGTTTTGCCGCTTGTGAGTGATGCTAAGTGCGCCTTGGCTTCAGCATCATCTATCTTGAGTTCGGATGGCTTTATCTTCATCCGTGAATAATCGTGGCACGCTGCCACATAGAGGTTGTTTCCAGAGGCTGCCGAAGAGTCAAAGGAGTCGGAGGTATTCGGAGGCTCTATCGGCAATTTTTCCCATCTGTCCGAATGAAGCCGGTAGAGTTCTAAGTCCGTAAGCACAAACACGGTATTGCCAATAGATGTAGCCGTGGTAATTTTGGGGGCTGATGTTTCTGCGTCAAACTTAAAGCCGTCGTTGAAGGCTGTCCACTGTTTACCGGCATCCATAGATCGAAAAACACCTTTTTTGTCAGTGACCAGGTAGAACGCTTCGTCCGTTATGATCAACCCTTTCGCTTTGCCTGCTGGACGGCTACCGAGCGCATGCCACGTCTTGCCGCGATCGGTGGAAGATAGCAACTCTTTAACAGAGACAGTGTAAAGCGTCCCACCGCGTTCTGCCATCGGCATCGGATAGAGTTGTCCATTCGTTACACTTGCATTGACGAGTGTCCACGTTTCCTTGTCTGGTGTCAGTCTGTAGATACCGATCGGTGAGGCGGCATAGACATCGCCTTTGGCACTCGCAAGGAAACCTAAGATAGAAACGCCTTCTGGCCCGTTTGCTTGCCTCCACTGCGGCTTCGTTGCTGTGCTTTTTTCATCCGCTACCTCCGTAGCCGCAGCCAGTACAAAAGGTTCTGAGGCTTGCGGACCGATACCACTACGCCTACCGTCGGTTTCAAAACGTCCCGCTTGGTTTCGTAAATCCGGTTTTGCCTGTGTATCAAGCACGATGGGTGCATCAATGATTTCAATGGTGGTTTCGGATTGGGCGTTTACGTTGTAAGGGTTCTGAAAACGGGCAAGGTATTCAGAACCTACACCCATTATAAGAAAGATAAAAATCGCTGTTGCAGCAGAGACTGCCCACGGCACTAACGGTTTACTGCTTGTAGGTGCTACTGGTTTTATGTCGGCAGCTTGTCGCATAATGTTCTCAGTGAAGTTGGCAGGTAATTGTACACTGCCGAGTGTTTCCTGAACCATGTTTTCCTGCTCCTTTAAACGGTTACGGGCGCGCTGGAGACGACTCTTAACGGTATTTGGCGATACACCTAAGAACTCGCCAATCGCCTTACATGTCATTTCGCCAAGATAATGGAGTGTCACAACCGTGCGTTCGCTTTCTGGTAGTTTTTCAAGGAGGTTTTTGATGTATCCGCGGCGATATTCAACAGAGGCATTCTCACGTTGTTCATCTTCGTAGGAACGGTAGGATAATCCGTCGATTTCTTCTTCGCTTGTGTTTTCTAACGATTCCATCTGTGGCTTCTGTTTTCGGTGCCAAGCAGTGCAGACCCGATCGGTGATAACATAGAGCCATCCCGCAAATTGATTCGGGTTCTTCAATGTGCCGAGCTTTTGGTAGACCTTGAGGAATGTGTCTTGTGTCAGTTCCTCTGCGGTGTGGAAATCGCCAACTTTCCGCCAAGCGAGTGCATGAACCCGCTTTTGGTGCTTCTTTACCAATATGGTGAAAGCATTTTCGTCGCCTGTCAAAAATCGATTAATGAGTTGTGCATCTTCGTTTTTCATCAGGTACTCCTCCCTGAACTATGGG
>VXXH01000255.1 GCA_009835515.1 Candidatus Poribacteria bacterium | reverse complement strand
GTCATTACATGGGCGAAAATTCACAACGGTTTGAGCCAACCGAAGGCACACATGTCTCACACTTGAGAACATAGTTGGTTCCGCGCAAGCACTAAATTATTTAAGTATTCCGTAGGTTGGGTTGAGCGTAAATAACCAGGACCGTTAGTTTACACGGGAATTCTGCTTTTCCATGACGCGTTCGTCAAAAAAAGTATAGCGAAACCCAACAATGCAAACTGAATAGAAGAAATTGGAGGACCAGATTGCTAAAAGTATCCAAGTTTGGCGGGAGTTCCCTCGCAACAGCGGCGCAAGTGAGCCAAGTTTGTGACATCATCACCGCTGACCCGGAACGCCGCCTTATTGTCGTCTCTGCACCCGGAAAACGACACAGCCAAGACATCAAAGTAACCGATCTGCTTATTGCTGCGGCATCACAACGCCTCGCTGGAAAACTCGGTGCATCGGAATGCGCCGAAGTCGTTGAACGTTACCGAAGTATCGCTTCTGAATTGGGACTCTCTACCGAGGTTGTTGAGCCTATTGCCCACGATCTAACAGAGCGTTTGGAGAACAGCACAACCGATGCCGACCTCTACATGGATACAATGAAGGCAGGTGGAGAAGATAATTGTGCACGTCTCGTCGCACAAGTGCTACAAGCACGCGGGATAGATGCCCACTATGTAAATCCGAAGGACGCGGGTCTATTGCTTTCCGATGAACCCGGCAATGCACAGGTCTTACCGGAAGCGTATAACCGTCTACGAACTTTGCAAGAACGGCAGGGTATCACTATCTTCCCCGGTTTCTTCGGTTACTCGAGGCAAGGCAACATCGTCACTTTTTCGCGCGGCGGTTCAGACATCACAGGTGCTATCCTCGCGAGTGCAGTTCGGGCGGAAGTGTATGAGAACTTTACGGATGTTGATTTTGTGTTCGCAGCGAACCCGTCTATCGTTAAAGACCCGGCACCAATCGCCGAGTTAACCTATCGTGAAATGCGGGAACTCTCTTATGCCGGATTCTCTGTGTTCCACGACGAAGCCCTCGAACCCGTCTATCGCGCACATGTACCCGTCAACATCCGAAACACTAACAATCCAGACGCAGATGGCACCCGGATCGTCCCGAACCGTAAATCAACAGATATTCCGGTTGTTGGTATTGCTGCAATGGAGAGTGTCTGCTGTATATATCTCAGCAAATACCTTATGAACCGTCAAATCGGATTCGGGCGGCGGTTATTGCAGATATTGGAAGCCGAAGAAATTTCATTTGAACACGTTCCATCGGGTATAGACAACATGTCAGTCATTATCCGTGAAGAAAACCTCTCGGCGCAGACAGAAAAAAGGGTCATCGAACAGATTCGGCAAACGCTTGCACCCGAAGATGTCTCTGTTGAACGAGAGTTGGCACTGATTATGGTTGTAGGTGAAGGAATGCGGCACACTGTCGGTATTGCTTCGCGCGCTACAAGTGCCTTGGCGGGAGCAGAAGTAAACATCGAAATGATTAATCAAGGTTCCAACGAAGTGAGTATGATGTTCGGCATAAAATCTGGAGACATGGAGATGGCTGTTCAAGCACTCTACAACGAATTTTTTGGCTAAAGGAAAACATTATGGAGATAACCGTTCAACCGAAAGAATTAGCGGCAGGAAAACTCTCAGACGCACACGTCAGGCAAGCAGTAGACGCAATTCGCGTCGATGGTTACGTGGTTTTAGAAAACGTCATTAGCCATGAACACTTGGATATTCTTCGCGAACGGATGGATGCCGATTCGCAGACCCTCATTAAAGCCGAGAAATGGGGGGGCGCAGGCAGACTCGTAGGGCACCTCCAACAGGGACCGCCGCCTTTCGCGCCATATATCTTTAGAGACATCGTCGCGAATCCTTATGTTGTGCAAGTGACGCAGGAGCTGCTGGGTCCAGGGCTTTATAACAACTTTTACAACGGCAACACGAACTGTCCTGGCAGCACAACCCAACCGCTTCACAGAGACGGAGCTCACCTGTGGCCAGATCAAAAGATCGCACATCCAACAACAGAGGTCGTCGTTAATATTTCACCACAGGATACAACAGAGGAAAATGGGAGTGTAGAAATCTGGCCCGGCTCGCATCTTGAGGTGGGTGAACACCATATAGATGAAGAACAAGAAGAAGCGCGCCGTAAGATCTGTCCTCCTACCCGTGGGAATGCGAAAAAGGGAAGCGTCCTGATTCGAGATATGCGCCTATGGCATCGCGGTGTTCCCAACCCGTCTGACAAGCCGCGCCACATGATAGCACTGATTTACCGCGTCCATTGGCTCAAATCCAATCGGCGACTGAAGTATAAAACTGGGTGTGAAGCCGCTTTTGAAAACAGCGATCTCGACCATAATGCTGAATTCATTGACTTCGCTGAACATAAAATAGATGATTACGATTATCTCTTCAATCCGAGATTCTAAATGTATGCAGCGGTGCTAGTAGGGCGAGGTAACCTCGCCCCTACGAAGTTCAGGACGGAGGTTCTCATGAACACCCTAAGCAATTGGTTCCCAGCGGAGCCTGACCTTGAAACGGTTTGCCAAGCCTATAGCGACCCGATTTACGCACTCTCCCAAGCCGAAGTTCCTGCCATCATCCTTCGGAATGCCTATTCACCGACACAGTGCCAAGGGCTTATTAATCGGTTCACAAATATGGGCTTGATGCGCGATGAAGCGGACATCAATTCCGCTGACAAACGTTCCCGTATTGACATCGGTACCAGCCTTGGTAATCGTGGCGGCGATAAGGCAAAATTCTTGGCACACGCCAAAGCAACAGAACACCTCTTTAACTTCCTATTTGACGGATTTGATAACCCCGTGGACCTCATCTACAACTCGCTCACTGCGCTTTCTCCCGGTAAAGAAGTGAAGGTTGCGCGGGAACCTGATGGTGCACGCTACGGTCCTGCGATTTTTCGCGTTCACTATGAAACGCACAGTTATAAACCTCATATTGATCATGTCAAATACCGTGAGCAGCGCACCGATTATGCCGTCTACCGCTTTGAACACCAGTTTGCAGGTGTGCTGTGCGTCCAAAACGCCGACGAAAAAGGAAAAGGCACACAAGCCATTCTGCATCGATGCCTCTGGTCCGATGAGATTCAACCGTACATTGCTGAGGAAACCTTTGATCGATACGCTGTTGACAACGGCATAGAGAACTATCAGGTCGATTTGCAACAGGGAGACCTTTACTTTTTTAATACCCGCTGCATCCATGAAGTACCGCCCGTCCAAGGCACACGCGCCCGAATCGTTTTGGCGGTTTTTATCGGATATTCTCCAGATGACAACGAAGTGTTCGTCTGGTCA
>VXXH01000675.1 GCA_009835515.1 Candidatus Poribacteria bacterium | reverse complement strand
ATATGTTAATGACGTTGATTCAAAAAGAGGTTATGCAACACATTCTGAGCGTCCGTTTCGTCGCGCTCCTTGTGATGTGCCTCCTTCTCGTCCCGCTGACCCTTTCTACCAATTACCGAAATTATCGCCAGAACTTGGTGGATTACCAAGAAGCCGTTAAACTCGCAAACATTGAAGAGACCACAGTAAATCCGAAGCAGCCGCCGCAACCGGAAGTTGAAGTTTCCAAAATTTTTCTCAAACCGACACCGCTGAGCGTCTTCGCAAAAGGATTAGAGGACTCACTCCCAAGCTACCTTGGAATGACCCGCAACGGAATCACACAGGGACCGCCATCTACATTTTCAGCACCTCTCTCCCAACTTTTGGGACATCTCGACTTTCTATTTGTGGTAGGGACTGTCTTCAGTCTCCTTGCGCTACTGTTCACATTTGATGCCGTTGCCGGAGAAAGAGAGGCAGGCACCCTTCGGATTACCTTAGCAAATTCTCTGCCGCGCGACCTCTTCCTCTGGAGCAAATTGATTGGTGGATACTTTGTGTTCGTGGTTCCGTTCTTGGTATCTTTTCTATTGGGATTACTCGTGCTTGTTTGGCAAGGGTTCCCCTTGGGCGAACCCGATATTTTTCCCCGCGTGCTCAGTTTGACTGCTATTTCGCTTCTCTACATAGCGGTGTTCTTCGCAATCGGAACGGTGATTTCTACCTACCTAGACAATTCCAAAACGGCTCTTATTGTCGCCTTTACTGTCTGGGTGTTCGCTGTGCTAATTACACCACGCATCGGTTTTCTTACAGCGAAGATCATTTCTCCAACACGAACTTCGCAGAGCGTCTATATGGAAAAGACCGCCATGCGAGATAATTTCGATGCCGAACTCAAAGATCAAAAAATGAAATTCTTCATGGAGGTGCCCCCAAATAAGGACGGAGCGCGCATTATAGGTCCGGAAATTGCAAAAAAAATTGACGAACGCATGAAATCTATTGAAGAGGAATATCGACTGAAATTCCAGAACCGTGCGAACAAATTGGATCGAGATTATAAACGTGAAACAGAACGACAAGAACAGTTAGGTGAGACGTTTTCCCGAATTACCCCCACATCTTCCTTAATCTATCTTACCACGAACTTAACACAGACAGGAAAAGTAGAAAGAAGCAACTACTTTCAAACAGGTGATCGCTATTATGAGATGCTCCATGCAGATTTCTTTACTAAAATTTCAGATCATATTTCTCATAGAGTGTTCCGCCCAGAAGATAATGTCAAAATTACACAACCGCCGCTATTGGCGACAACAACCTTAGGCGAGATATTCAGTCAATCGGTGATAGATGTGCTGCTGCTCTGCTTCTTTGCGGTCATATTGACAACCGTGGCATTTCTGAAATTCTTCCGTTCCGATATTTGACACTAAGTACGACTCAGTCCGTTAATGATAGCCGAATTACCGGTAACATTTAAAACGCGTCTTGAGAATATAGACGCATATTGTCAAAAGTTAAACTTCAAACACGAGGTAACATAACGCCTCTGAAGGAGAAAAAAAATGAAAAGGACTTTTCACCTTGCAGGCACTCTATTAAGACTTGCATTCTTGGCCGCTTTGGGATTCGCTATTTTTTCGGGGGGTGCCTATTTATATGCACACGGCGTTAAAATAATTATATCGCCGCTCGAAATTATATCGCCGAGTCTGCGGTTCCATCTTAAAATCGACTGGAAAACGCCACTCGTCATTGAAGAATATACCGGTCCCCAAAGTGCCCAGGAACTGATGAAAGCGTTAGATGCGGATTACAACAAGGGACACGGAAAAACCGAAGTCCGCCTATCGCGCAAGGACAACGGTATAGAAACTGAAAGTTATAGCAGTAACCTTACAATCAGTGAGATAGATGCAAGGTATCCACGGGCGGAGTGGCTTCAGCTGCTTTTGGAGAGAGGTATCATCATAGGAGACCTCTACGAGTATGGGTCCAACCTGTCACACCGGCATGCTTTGGCATTTCTGGAAGACAATCCGAATCTGTGGGAGTCAGGCGTTATTGATATTCCACCGACGGATGACTGGGAAACCTATAAAGCCGCTTACATCGACATGCTGGTAGACATTGAAGGCACCAAAGCGGAGGTTGAACGCAGAAAGCCGGAGATTGAACGCACCAAAGCGGAGGTTGAACGCACCATTGAACGCATTAAGGTACAAGTCGAACGCGCCAAGGTACAGATTAAACAGAGTAAGAAAGATGTTGAACGTGCCCAGAACCAGTTGAATTCACAACAACTTGAGGATGTTAGGAAACAACTTGAGGATGTTAGGAAACAGATTGCGCGCGTACAAGAGACTTTAGAACACCTCAAAGAGCCGACACCTGCTCAGAAATAAGAAAGCGGACTTCTACGTGATAGACCCTTTTGGGCTATTCTGTTCCATCGATATTGTGAGGCTTACGCGTTTTATGCTTCTCTGCGTGCTGTCTAAGCAAACAACAGAAGCGCGGAATTAGCGTAAGCCTCGCTTAAAATAAGGAAATTAAAATGAAATCAGTTATTATTGGGTTGTGCATTCTTCTCTTTATTTTCGCCGCTCAAGCGGGGACGTTTTTGGACACATTTGATGATGGAGAACTCGTCAAGTGGGAAGAATTAGTTATGTTTGGCATCAATGTCCCCGGTTCATGGGAAATTATTGATGGTCAGCTCCAAGGAAGTAATCACGGAGTAACCCGTTTACTTACGATTGGAGAAGAGACGTGGCAAGATTATGACATCGAATTTGATGTTAAACCGCTCGAAAAACATGGCCCTGGAACCATTGTGATCGCTGCCCGGATTAAAGGGACATGGGGGGTCGTATGTGGGATTGATGATTCTGCGGGCCCCGCAGCGGAATGTTTTGGTGGCAATTTGCGTGGAAACTTCTTTTTGACCTACGCTCAGAAACCCCACGCCGTGTTGAAATTGCGGAAATGGGCAACCTTCCAGCTGAGTGTTCGTGGAAAGCACTTGACCTTCCGGATAAATGGGAAACAAGTTTTAGACCCCATAGCTTTAGAACCGCTACACGGATTTCCTGAGTTTCCCACGGGTAGAATTGGGTTAGGCCTTGCAAATTATACAACAAGATTTGACAATCTCAAGATCACAGGACCCGATATTCCAAATAAGGGTGGATTATCGGTAACGCCACGAAAAAAACTCGCGATGACATGGGCAAATTTGAAGCAGTTTTAAAAGGAGAAGAGAGGGTTCGTAGAGGTCGTCGTTTACGAGTGGGCTCCGCGATTTTACCCAAAAATAGATCCACAAGCACACAATTAAACCATTATAATGGCTATTATGCACCCTTTCCACCT
>VXXH01000452.1 GCA_009835515.1 Candidatus Poribacteria bacterium | reverse complement strand
TGCCTAACTCGTATTATATTTTTTCTAGTTGTAATCGCTTTGAAAATTTTGCTGAAGTCTCCCGAGATGAAGAGGGACAAATTGGTTTTATAGCAAATCTACAAGTAGAGATACATCAAAGATTTGGCGGGGTTTGTGACCCCGCCAGCGAAAGCGGACGTTGGCTCCACTAAAAAATCAGCGTCGGCTAATACGGATTGTAACGACAACGATCGCAATCATGAGAAGTATCAACGCCCCGAAGAGCAGCGTTGTCACCGACATTTGCGTCTTGGACTCAACTTGCACCGTGATCGAACGGTCGCGCGCATCAAACTTCCGGGAATCAACAGTGACTTCGGCGTTTAACTTCGCTTGATATTCGCCTACGCCGATGTCTTCAGGTGGCATCAACGTCAATTGTATCTCTGTTTCCTCATTTCGACCCAGTGAACTGATGACTTCAGGAACAACGGTGTATTTCCAATCGGTGTTGACATCAACGATCATACGGATATCAACGAGATCGCGGGTACCGATATTCTTGAGCGTCGCCGTCATATTAACCTGTTCGCCGATTTTGATGGTCTGGAACGCATTCTGCACGAACACTTCAATCTCTGGCACACCCTTTGGTATGAGCTCAAACCGCTCGACACCGCCTTGTATACCCGCAATCTGTTCAGCAGGAAGGTCTAACCGATTATTAACACCGCCAAGCTCATTTGCCTCAGTATCATCAAGGACAGCAACATAGAACTCAAGGGTGCTATCGAGATAGGAAGCATCCAATTCCTCCGGCAGATAAACAATTAGGGACAAATTCCGCTTCGACTGTTCCTGTGTAAATTTCACCTGAGACTGTCGAGACTGCGTCTCCGGATCCTGGAATTCAAAATTGATGCGGTTCAGTAGGTTAATAACGCGCAGTTGGAACGTATTCTCTGTCTCTGCCAACCGATCCAGCGTTAGATCATAGGTGACGCTGCTGCCGAGATTCCCTTCCTGCGAAAATCGCAGCGAACTGACATTGACGACATCCAGAGCAGACTCTTTTTGGAGATAGATCAGTCGCGTCTCTGGCATATCAAGTTCGGGGTAGTTCAACGATACTTGGAGACTCTCAACATCTTTCTGGAGTTGGAACGTTAATTCCACGGTTTCATTGTAACCGAGAACCGGGATCTTTTCCTCATACGGTTTGACAATGTTTGTACCATCAACCGTATCGAGTAAGGAGACATAAATCGAGCGAATCTCATTCGCTGCAGCGATCTCTTCAGGCGTCGCATTGATCGACATCGCTTCAGTTGTGGATGTGTTTTTTAACTGAAGCGTTACCATCATCTGGTTCTCAACCCGAAACTTCTTCGCACTCAGGATAGAGATATGGCGCGTGTCCTCCTCAAGGTGGATTTTATACAGATTTTCCTCCTTAAGGTAGTTAAGACTTACAACGAGGCTATCCACATTCCGCCGCAGTTCAAAATCAAGCATTTTCTCTTCCCCATCTTTCAGTGTCGGAATCCGGTATTCGTATGGGAAGCCAATAATGGCATCAGTGTCGTCTTTGATAGAGACATAGACGTTGTTGATCTCTTGTGCTGTGGTAGTGTCTACTTTCGCTGTTTCGTCTTCCACTGTTTCGTCGGTTAATGCACCATAGGTGAGAACGACTTCCAAACGTCGGCGGTCACCCTCTTTATAACGCCTCGCGGACACGACAGAGATATACGGATCCTCCTGTTTGAGGTGGATGTTTTTCTTTTCCTCACGCCCGGCATACTTCAACTCTACGACGACATCTCGTATGTTCTCTTTGATCAATTCAAACTCCAAGATGACAGATTCATCTTCTTTAAGCGTCTCAATCCGTCGTTCGTACGGCTCGGTGATAATCGCCCCACCTGAACCATAACCGTTCTGCTCTCTAATTGTGACAAAGATATCATCAATCTGTGCACTGATGATAATATCTTGCCCTACCACCTCGGAGCTTTCGACGAGTTTGACAGGAGATGAACTATTCCGCAGCGTAATCGAGAACAACTCTCTGCCCTCAGGAGATTCAGATAAACTTGTCGCTTCAACGGTGATGTGCCATTCATCTTGGAGCGATTCCAACTCCACCTGTTGCAGTATTAGTTTTGCCTGTTCATATTCAGAGACAGCCCGTTCGTAGTCTTCCTCTGCGGTCTTTACTTCAGCGACGGTGACAATGTTGTTTTCCTCCGCCATCATCGCCTGCAGATCTTCGAGCTCAATCTTCTTTTTGTCCATCAGCCTCTTTGCTGATTCCATCTTCTGACGCTCGATTTCTATCTTGATATGACGGTCCTGTTCATCTCTGGTTCTCGAACTCTCGCCATTAGGCACTGCCGGTTCTTCCGACTCTTCTGCCAATACAACCTCAAACAGCGCACTTGGCAACAGTAGCCCTATGGCGAGAGTGAAAACTAATGTAAAGATATTAATTCGCATTTTTAATGGACTTTCGTGCCGATTTTTTCTATTGACCATCAACTCGTGTCTTTCTTATTATGTTTGACATCGAATTGTTGGTCAAAAAATCGGGTTTTCGATTCATCCAAACCGAAAGTTGGTTAGTTGGTTGGTATTGAATGGTGTGGACATTACTCGGCTGCGTCTTCTTCAGGTTCGTATCCAGCGACATAGTGTAGATATAACGCCTCAAGGTCCTCTGCTTGAATCTCCTCACGCGTCAATTCCCGCTCAAGGTTACCCTGTACCAGAATGCCAATCCTGTCGGCGATCTCCTTCGCTCGGAAGATGTCATGTGTGGACATAAAGATGGCTTTCCCTTCCTCTTTTAACTCACGGAGCAGATTCAGAAAGTCAGCACCACCCTTCGGATCCAAGCCCGAAGTCGGCTCATCAAGTAACACGGCTTGTGCGTTCTTCATAATCGCAATCGCGATGCCTAAACGTTGCCGCATCCCCTTTGAAAAGGTCTTGACGCGCCGTGTAAAGGCTGCCTCTGGTAGACCGACACGCCCAAGCGTTGCATCAAGTTCCGCATTCGATACTTTTTTGCGTCCGCCCAATTTCGCGAAAAAGGACAGATTTTGACGCGCTGTAAAGTTCCGATAGAGTTCCACGTTCTCGGAAACATAAGCGAGATGCTTCTTTGCCTCCAGGGGAAACTTCGGAATCTCAATATCCCCTATCAGCGCAGTACCGCTTGTCGGCTCAATGAAATTCAGCAGCATGGAGATCGTCGTACTTTTACCGGCACCGTTCGCACCGAGGACGACATAGATTTCACCATCTTCCACTTTCATGTTCAATTCGTTGACGGCTAAAACACTTTCGTTATAGACTTTCGTGAGGTCACGGGTTTCTAACATCGGGTTTCTCCTATAG
>VXXH01000337.1 GCA_009835515.1 Candidatus Poribacteria bacterium | reverse complement strand
AGCGAGAACGGATAAATCTTACGAATCCAAAGGGATATGCCGAGGACGCTGATGAATTCTAAATTAAAATATGCGATAGGCTTTTTAATTTTTTTAGGACTTTGCTTCGGTTTCCAGTGGCGGGCAGGGCAGGTTAGCGATGTTGAAACGCTTGTGTGGTACAGCATCATCCCGCCGCTGCTTGCTGTCACGTTAGCGATCGTAACAACCCGATTATTTCCGAGTCTCTGTATAGCCGTCGGTGTCGGGCTTCTGCTCTCGTGGTATCAGAAAGGTGGGACGCCGAGCGGTTTCTTGGCAGAAACTGTCTGGTTCGTCCGTGCCGTGAGTGTCGGCAATGATGGGATAGATCTCTTCAATTTCTGGGTAGTCCTGTTCGTTTGTCTTATCATGGCGACGATCTCTGTTGTGGTCGCCTCCGGTGGTATTGGCGGTGTGGTTGTCTGGCTCTCTCAGTTTGCGAAGGGGCCGCGTTCATCACAATTTATCACGGGTTTGATGGGGATCGTCATCTTTATCGGGGATTATTCCAATGCGATGCTCGTCGGACCGACAATGCGTCCGCTCACCGACCATCATCGCGTCAGCCGTGAAAAGTTGGCGTTCCTTGTGGATTCCACAAGTGCCCCGATTGCCGGTCTCGCGTTTGTTAGTACTTGGATCGGTTATGAAGTGGGACTCTTTGAAGATATATCGGGGACACTTGGGCTTGGACGTGATGGGTATTCCATGTTTTTCGATGCCCTCAGTTTTCGGTTTTACTGTGTGTTGACCATCATTTTTGTTATTGTCAATGCGATCAGTGGCAGAGATTATGGGGCGATGCACCAAGCCGAGACGCGTGCGCGAGAGACAGGAGACATTGCCGCCCCAGATGCACAGGCACTCGGACACGCCGGATCTTTTACCAGTCTACCCAACGCTATTGTCCAACCCTTTTCGGCGGTTCTACCACTTTTAACACTTTTTGGACTGCTACTGGGTGGTTTCTGGATAGATGGCAACGGGACTGGGTCTATACTTTCACTAACATCCTGGCGGAACGCGCTTTCAGAGGCGAACAATGTGATGGTGCTTGCGGGTGCGGCAGCGAGTGCGTTTGTTGTTGCGATTATCTGTGCACGTTGGCTCTCAAAGTTAAAATTTTCGGAGATCGCGCCGGTCGTTTGGAACGGTATAAAGGGGAGCCTCACGCCGTTGAGTATTTTGTTATTGGCGTGGGGTCTAAAAGCGAGTTGCGATAGACTCATGACGGGTGACTTCCTGGCTACCATGCTCAGTGATGTTGTTTCAGCACTTTGGTTCCCGATTTTCGTCTTTGTATGTGCATCCGTGACTTCCTTTGCAACTGGCACGAGTTGGGGCACGATGGCGATCCTGATTCCAACTGCGATTCCAGTGGCGTTTTCGCTCGACGGCGATAGTTATGGACTTACGACAATTATTTGCCTCGGTGCAGTGCTGGATGGTGCTATCTTCGGAGACCACTGCTCGCCGCTTTCGGATACAACGATTCTGAGTTCTATCGCCAGTAGTTGTGACCCGCTGCACCATGTGCGAACGCAATTGCCTTATAGCCTTACTGTTGCGAGTATTGCGCTGTTTTGTGGTTATCTTCCTGCCGCGCTTGGTATCTCTTCAGCAGTTGGGATTGCGTGTGGGACCGCCGTAATAATCTTGTTGCTTTTTGGCGTAGCTCGCAAGCCAAAACTTGCTACATAAACGTATGGAGTTGCAGGTTTCCGTAAGTTTCAAGAAAGGAGAATGGTATGAAGGTAGCACTTGAAGGAAAGGTAGCAGTTGTTACGGGGGGTGCGAATGGCATCGGTCGCGCGATTGTGGATCAGTTAATTGATAATGGTGCTTCTGTGGCAATTGTTGATATTGATGTAGAGGCAGGTAAAGAAACTGTCAAAGAAATTCAGCAGGGCGGTGGGACAGGTCTGTTTGTGGAAGGCGATGTGTCGGACGCAGCGCAGATGGAGGTGGTCGCAGACCGGATTGCGGGGCACTTTGGTAAAATTGAGATTTTGGTTAACAACGCTGGGATTAATACCAAGAGCGATAGGGTGCCGATTCATCAATACACAATAGAGGATTGGCACCGTATTTTGGAGATAGACCTCACCGGTGTTTTCACAACGAGTCGTGCTGTTATCCCTTATATCCTTAAATCCCATAGCAGGTCTGGTTCCGAGGATGCGACTGGACGGATTGTTAACATCAGTTCTATTGCAGGGTTGGTGCCGTTGCGCTTACAAAGTGCTTACGTCGCGGCGAAGGCAGGGGTTGCGAATCTGACACGTTCAATGGCATTGGAACTCGGACCCGAAGGGATTCTGGTAAATGCTATCGCACCGGGTTCGACGTTGACCCGCGGCACAAAGGCACTCTTCTATGGAGATGACGGGGCATATACAGAAAACGCTGCCAGCCTATTATCGCACATTCCGCTTGGGAGACCGGGAAAAACGACGGAGATCGCGGCAGCGGTGCTCTTTCTTGTTTCGCCGGATGCGAGTTATGTCAATGGTAGTGTGCTTGCGGTGGACGGTGGATGGACTGCAGGCTATACACGGGATTGGTAAATGTGACGGCACAAGATGTGGGCTTAGTTACTGGTTTAACGGCACACGGATGAAGATTAAGAATTTGATCGGGTAATTTTTACCGATGTCCGGTGCGGTTAGGAAACTGGTTTAACGGCACACGGAGCGTGCCGACTACTTTTATAAAGGAGATAAGAAATGGCAAAGATTACTACGTTTAAAGGGTATCAAGGCGAACCCCCTATTCCGAAACCTGCGTATCAGGTGCAAGCCAATGTTGTCACGGTTCAAGACGGTGTGCCTGTACGGTACCCGGGTTGTGATGGTATTGGTGTGCGCGTTGTGCATCCAGCGAACCCGAACGCGCCTGCAGAGAACTTAGGCCTCGTCGTGTTTTTTGTGCCGCCACATGTTGTGCTTGAGCCGGGGAGTCATCACACGGAGGAATGCTATGTGATTCTAAAAGGCAAAGGCGTGATGACGCTTGCTGGTGAAAAGGTGCCTGTTGAGGCGGGGATGTTCATCCATCTGCCACCCTGGTGTGAGCACGGGATTGAAAATACAGGTGATGAGTCGATGGAGGTGCTAATCTGTACGTCTCCACCAAACCCATAAATCAACTCGAAAAAGGTTGTTTTTTGGAATCAAATGCCTGATTTGGAGGTTACTTACTTGTACCTGCTTACAGGCATTTGTATTTTTAATTCAACTTTTTCGCCACATTTTCGTTAAATAAAGTATCTTAACCTAAGTTGCCATCTTATGTTAAATAAACAAGAAATGTAGATGCCTGTCTGAAATATTGTAAGTAGCAATTTGG
>VXXH01000095.1 GCA_009835515.1 Candidatus Poribacteria bacterium | reverse complement strand
CTATTTGATCAGCTGCATCCTCAACAGATGGTGTCAAGATAACAACCCGTTCTTGTTCGGTTTTTTGGGGTACTGTTATTCCCACCCGAATAGGTTTGCCTGTTGATGATTCAGTATGCTTCAATTTTTCGTAGGATACCGCTTCAAAATGCCTGAATTTCCTTGCAAGTTGAGCAAGGTTACTTTCAAACTGTGCTTTATCCACGTCTAACCACGATGCAGGTGGTTTTTTGGCGAGATAGGTTGCGATTGCCTCAAGCCAACTGTTAAAATCGTGCCCACCACTGCAAACTTGGACTAAAAATCCTTTAAGTTCCATCCCAATTGTCACCGCTAACAACGGTTCAGCCCTTTTAACTAAATCTGCACGGAGATCTTCCTTTGATGGACGGAGATCTTCTCTTGATGGTGTTAAGGTGAAGGCTTCTACCAGTGTCTGCTCAATCGAATTCAGCAATACCTCGTAAGCCCGTTCTAAGTGGAATAGGGCATCTCGTAGCGTGTCAAAAAATTCTGAAATTAGTTGTGCGTTTGTTGCTATCTGTGCATCAAACGCGCGGAATCCAAATATTTCCGGTAGTTGTTTAAAGAGCAGTTCATCAGGTTCACGAGCATTCAGAACAACTTTACGGAGATTTTTCGCATTATCGCTCAATTCTTGTGTTGCCAAAGTGTACTTTGGGAGTTGAGCAACAGAGCGTATGAGCGGTGTGACTGCTGTCAACAAGTCTGGATTTTCGGTTTCCACGGATTGGTTGAGTGCCTGTAGCAGTTGTGCAAACAGATCGGCGCGGATACCTACTAACCGGAAACGTTTTAGTTCAAATAGTTGTGGTGCTTTCAGTAGCCTTTCAAACACTGGCATTGACCAGTCGGCTATAAAGGATCCGTTTTCATAGAGTGCGATTTCTGTTTTGTAGTGGAGTATCACCGCACATAAAAGGATAGGCAGGGGACCACGCCGAACACCGTAGGGTGGTTTCATCAGGTCCTTATAGAGTTCTGAGATAAGTTGTCTCTCACCTTCACACTTTTCAAGAAAATCCTCAATTGCTGTCCATGTGTGCTCTATTTCGTTTTTATCATCTGGTTTCGGTGGGTGGAATCCCCACACACCGTCAGTTTCACGATGTATCCCTGTATTCCATAAGAGGGAACGATAGATGCTCATTTCAGCAGGATAACCGGTAATACCGAGGTCTTTCTTATCTCCATCTTCAAGCATCCGCTGAATTAATTTCTTTCGAGCGGTTGTTGCAGCACCAGAGATTTTACGCCGATTAATGAGTTCGTTTTGAATAGTGGGAGTTTCGTTGTAGACTTCATCGCAGATTTCCGATAAATATGCGTTTCTCGTACCTTGAGAATCGATAGTATCTATAGATTGTCCTTTATGATACCATGTACAAGTGTCTTTCTTACTCCCACCAAAGATTGCTGTTAACCTATTAGACACTTCTCGTTCTGCTTGGACCTGCTGGACTGAAAGTTCATCTCTCGCCACTGCGTCGCCTGCTAACTCAGGGGTATTCTCGGAAACCCAACGTAGGCTGGCGAGTTGTGTAACAGTGTCTTGTAGCATACCAATAGCACGAGGGATTGCAATCAACACCTCTTCACGTTCTATCAGTTTGGTGCTGCTCACTTTTTCACTTAGCCCCTTGACTTCGTATTCGTTTGTCGGCAATGCATAAAGCACAAGTCCGTCTGCATCCTCAATTGGTTCCTCTAAATCGGCATCAAAATTTTCGAGATCAGTATACCGAACAGCAAAGTATCGTAGGGTACCGGTTTCAAATAGGTGCCTTCGTGCAACGAGCGGACGCGTCGGTAAATAGTGTGACAGATCAGCCGCGAGAGCACCTTTCGTGTCAATACGCCCTTCTGCTTCGCGGAGTTTTGTCTCAATGTCAATGTCGCTTCCTTCCCAAAGTACATAAGCCTTATTGTAGCGGCGATAGATGGCAATTGAACGTTTTTTCAGCGTAGCAAGTACTGTCTCAAATTCACCGGTAAAACCTTCTGTATTGTCATCTAAGGCGTAACGGAGGAGTTGCTCTGAGGCTTTCAGGTTTGGTATCACTTCGCCAATGATATTAAGGACACCGATCGTCTTAATCAATTGCGTCGGCATAGGAGATGGGTCTGGGAGTCTATCTAACGCTGAATCAATTTCCGCCCACTTCTTGCCGCTGTGTGAGGCGTATAGTCGATGCTCCATGTTAGCCTTGAGATAGTCATAAAGGTTGGCGACTGAAAACAGAGGCGGAAGGGTTCCGTTGCAATGTTGGGTAGAGAGGAAGTCTTGGAGTCCATAAGGTTCGTTTGAACTGAGGAAAGCAAAAAGGGAGCGTTCGTTTTGCGCGAATCGTCGGAAAATTGGGTCTATAACAAGAGCGACTATCGGGTGCAGTGGTAGACAATTTTGCAGAAGTTCACCAAACTCGTCCTCGGTAAGTTGGTTCGGTTTGAGGTCAAAGTCATTGGGTAAAGATAAATTTTCTTCCTTATCCTCTGAAGTCCTTTCAATAGCAGAACCGATCAGACGGAGTACCTGTTCTGTAGGTTCTACAAAAGCTATATCTTCAAACCGTCCCTGGACCTTTGCCCATTCTTCCTGTTGTGATTTGGCGAATTTGTTGGCGTATTGTTCAAAAGCCTGATGCAGAATCGTCAGAAAAAGCAGGGGGGTCTGCTCGCTTCGTGTAGCAAATTCAGCAAGGGTTTGCAACACAAACACATCGCCTTGTGCTGGAGACTGTGCAGCGTATTCAAGAAATTTTCCGAGTTCATCAATCACTAACAATAGCCCTTGTCCACCTTTTCTCTTTATAGCGCGCGTTGCAGACTCAAAAAGATTCGTGATTTCAGATGCTTGCAAAGGGGTGTCATTTACATCGATTTTCAATAATTGTGTGATTTTTTTTTGAACTGAACTGTTAGATGAGATTCCAAAGGTCTTGAGTCCCTTCTCTAAACCGCGCAACAAGGCAATTGAGAGCGGGGCACGTTCACCAGAGATAAGCACCGGACAGAAATCTGATAAGGAATGTCCATTACCATTTGTGCTTGTGAATCTTTCATGTAATGACACATCTCCATGCTTCAGTAAATCTAAAGCCTGTTGGGTCGTCGCAGCATTAGGATCTCCGAGCAGCTTGGCAGCGTTGAGTGCAAACGCTGATTTTCCCGACCCATAGGGACCTGTGATTGACCATGCCTTTGATGTTGCGCCATTTTCAAGCGTCGAAATGACACGCGATAACATTTCCCGCGCAGTGACGGTTAAAATGTATCCATCAAGGACATTTTCTTTTTTATTATAGAAGTCACGTTCCAGATGAATGGAGCGGTGGAAACGTCCTTTAACC
>VXXH01000332.1 GCA_009835515.1 Candidatus Poribacteria bacterium | reverse complement strand
GCTAGGAATTATGCCTACTTCATTAACCACATTTTCCGAACGCTTTGGGTATCGCCTGCCTTGAACTGATAAAAATAGATGCCACTGGCGACAGTTTCTCCCTCTCGGTTTTTACCATCCCAATAGAGGATCTTTTCGCCATGCGCCTGATGTCCGAGGTTGAAGTTGCGAATCAGTTCACCCGTTTGGGAGTAGATTGATATCTGGACATCGCTGGATTCAAAGAGTCGGTAGGGAATCCAAGTTTCCGGATTAAACGGGTTCGGATAGTTCTGAAAGACCTCGGCAGCTTTGACTTTGCCCCATGTTGTGCCCAGTTTCCCAGTCGGTTCAACCGCCGTTACCACATCACCTGCTTCTGTAAAGATATAGACATCCCCACCAAATCCAAATTGATGCGTTTCGACAATTCCGGAGGGCCATGCCAAGGTAATAGAACCCGATTGATACAATCCAGCAAAGCCAAATTCGAGTTCTAAACTGTCACTGCCCAAGAAACCTGTACCACAGATTAATTCTTGTGTTTGAACGTGGTTACCCACTGCTACTGTCACGCGTGTGCCGATGCCATCTCGGTTGCTTTCTGTGCCGATCAACCGGATTTTGATGCGTCGATTCTTAGATTGGACGAACCGATTGTTAGATTTCGGAAAGCCAGGATCCAGATCGTTTTGGAGAAGGGTATTGCCGGTGTTGTTGACGACATAGAAATCGACATCGCCATCGTTATCAAAATCACCAGAGGTTGCACCGCGTGCGACAGCATCAACAGTGGCGTTGAGTGCATCGGCACGGTCAACAAATTGTCCGTTCTGATTATGATAGAGGCGATTGCGATTGGTCTTTTGTGAGCCATCAACATCACCGTTGACGACGTAGAGATCGCGCCAACCGTCGTTGTCATAGTCAACAAAACTGGCGTACCAGCCTACACCCTCGTTTGCGACCCCAGCAGCTTCAGCCACATTCGTGAAAGTGCCGTCACCGTTATTTCGCCAGAGGAGATCCGCATCGTAGTTAGTGATGAAAAAGTCTAAGTCAGTGTCGTTATCATAGTCGCCGACGCAGAGTCCCATCGCGCCTGTCGGTTTCCCGTTGATTTCGGTTACGATGCCAGACGACTCTGAAACATCAGCAAAAGTGCCATCGCCTCTGTTGCGATAGAGTTTGTCAGGTCCGTGATCGTTTGCGACGAACAGGTCTGCCCAAGTATCGCCATCGTAGTCAAAGAAGATTGCCCCCCAAGCGATCCCGTCATCTTCAACGCCAGCGATTTTTGTAACTTCTTCAAAGGTGCCATCCCCTCGATTTCGGTAGAGGACGTTGGTTTTTGGAGCAGGAATTGGGTTTAAGAGGGAGGGTGCTCGTCCCCAATTAGCGATATAGATGTCCAACCATCCATCGTGATCATAATCAGCGATTACGGGACCGGTGCCGTGTTTTTCATCGGCGACACCTGCGTGTTCGCTTACGTCTGTGAAGGTACCATCTCCGTTGTTTTCAAAGAGAAAATTGGGACCGGCACAGGTTACATAGAGGTCGCGCCATCCGTCATTGTTGTAATCGAACCAGACACACCCGCGCCCATTCGGTGTATGAGCGATACCTGCCTTCGCCGCTATATCTGTGAATGTTCCATCCTGATTGTTGTGGTAAAGTGCGTTGGGTAAACCGCCATCGCCAACGACGAAGATATCAAGCCAACAACCGTCATTATTGTAATCTACAGCGGCAGTACCGGGACCCCACCAGGCCCCGGACTCCGTGTCAACGGGTGTTTCACGTTGATAGACATTTGCGGTGCGACTGACATCCTTGAAGGTGGATGCCGCGAGTGCGGAAACACCGAAGAAAATAAAAATAAGGATCAGATAATACCGCATAATTTGCATCCACCCTTAATATTGGGATTTGACTGCTGCCCAAGTTGTCGTCGCTTTTCCGCCGGGTTCAACGGGGAACGGATTCAGATTGTCGTTGAAGTATTCGTATTCGACCTCCAGATTTCCTGCGCCTGCTGCGACACCGGCATAAATTCCGAGCCATAACGGCGGCGTGAGTTCAAATTCACCTTCTCCAATATCCACCCAATCCTTATCTTCCGCTGCCTTATACCAAGCAGTATATGTATCGCCATCTTTTTTGAGTCGGAGGGACAATTCGACCTCACCCCAATCACCAAACTTCCAATGGATATCAGGCGGACCCATCCCGGCTTGCTTGGTTTGATATTGGATTTGTCCTTTTGGTCCTGCATCTCGCGACCAGAATTTAATGGTTACCCAATTATCGTCGCTCGGGCTTTTCACGACCAGTCCATTGACTCCTGAACTGGTATCCCATTTGGCGAAGAAGTGGGTTTCGACATCAAACATATCGGTATCGGTTTCCTGATACAGGAAATGAGATGCGTCTGTTGCCCAGAGATTTCGGTTCGGTTCACTGTCAATATACAGGAAATCCGCGCGGGTTTTGCCGACATCCCATTTCGGGGGTTCGTTCTGCCATTCCCAATTAGGATTCTTCAAGTCGCCCCCTTCAAACGGGTCCCCGAACGAATCCGCTGCGTTTGCAACGCCTACAAAGAGGAGCATGGATAGACATATACTTGCACTATACGTGATAATTCTTCCAAATTTTGGCAGCGTTTGTAAGCCAAAATTTGCTGTTAAAAATCGTGTTTTCATAAGTCAGTTTTATCCTATTCTTCGGTGTCAAAACCCCCTACTTCAGTGGAGGGATGTAGACACTGCCTATGTTTTTCGTTGTTTTCGTCTAAACGTTTTTCTCTCTAAATCGTCTAAATAAGTAGTGTTCGGCATTGGTTGTAGTTAATGTTGTGGTAGATACACTAAACAAGTGAGATAACTACGTAAAATCCTCACACGCCTCTATACTTGTTGAAAATCTGCTTGTCAGTCGTTAGTAGGGAAAGATTGCTTAAAAGCACATCCCATCTGAAACAGACGACTCAAAACTTTTCGTAAGGACACTTCGGTGTCGCAGTCAGGGCATTAGCTGTTGCAGGAGGCTTTGTAAGACTTGCTATGCAAGCTAAGGTCGTTGATCGCACGATCTGCCCCGCGCAGGGTGTTTCTAAGAATCCCCCTGCTTTAGCGGGGGGAGTATGTCAAAACCTCCTTCTCCAATTTTAAAACAGATTTTCGAGATTGTCAAGACAAATCAAATTGTGTCTCCACGATGCGGTTCTTGATCAATCCTGTTTAATTCCGACGACCACGTTCTCAGATGACACGTCCTCCGGTATCACGACAAAAATTTTTCCAGATTCAGAAGATTCGCTCTGTTTTTCGAGATACTCTGTTATTTCGTTCGCATCAAGAAAAATGGTGCCACCTGCAGCGGTTTCAGGTAGTGG
>VXXH01000140.1 GCA_009835515.1 Candidatus Poribacteria bacterium | reverse complement strand
ACAGTGAGGTATTACTTATGAGATGTATCTTTGTCGGCATTGAGTATGCGGGAAAATCGACATTAGTCAATCTATTAACGAACTATTATCAACACCGAAAATTGCGGGTTCATGTAGACGATCATTTTACGATCCCCGATTCGACGCTGAGTCCTGAATCGAGAGCGGCGTATATCCACTTCCCGGACGATGTGAAAGAGCGGATGCAGCGGATGCAACTTCAGTATCACGTTGAGGTTATCAAAAACTATCCGAATACCATGATAGCGGGTTGGCACATTGAGGAACTGGTCTATTCGTCATTTTATGGTGATGATCGTGAGAGTCCATATTACTCGAAGTATCACATCAATGCGCAGCGTGGGTATGAAACACAAGTCATTGAGGCGCGGTTGCCGGATGTCGTGATGATCCATGTGACGGCAAGTGATGCGGCGATTGAAGAACGCATGGCGACAGACCCACACGAGTACCAGATCATCAAGAAAGCCGACATTCCAGAACTCCGACGCCTTTTTCAGGAAGAGATTGATAAGTCCCTCTTTTCGCACAGTGGACGTAAGATTGTGTTGGATACAACAGACAAGACACCCACTGAATCGCTTGATGAGCTGTTACTGCTTTCTGAACCGCTGATTACGTTTGGCGAGCTCGCTGTGCGTGCGATGGACGTGCCAGAGGCGGATTATCAGGTCCATTATGAAAATGGTGTGCGGAAGATGGTGCCAGTGTAAGGTATTATAGTAAAGCCCATAATTATTTGGACACGCAGCTGCTCGTAGGGGCTGGGTAACCCAGCCCCTACGAGGGGACAGCGTTATCGTGGAGTATCAACTTATTTTCGTGCTTTACTATAACAGAATGGCGGAGTTAGAATGCAGATCGCATTTGGGCGAGTACGCCGCAAAACCCCGCCAGGGAAAAGAGCAGGGCTATCTGCTTAGCGGGTGTTCGCGGTTCGCAATCGGGAAAGGAACGCGTTTTCCTGTCAGCTGGGATTCGTACGCGCCGAGGATCATCTCTAATGCCGCGACAGCGTCTTCGGCTGCGGAAATGGGTTTTCGATCGTTTTCGGCAGCATCAATCAAATCGCGAATCGCGAGTTCGTTGCCGCTGGAGAACGGTGTATCGTCTAAGTCGATGGCTTCCCACGCTTGGTCTGGGTGTGAAGGCACCAGTACCGGATAGGGGTAGACCATGAGTCGATTTGCGACATCACCGCGAAGCGAGAATATGCCTTCGCTGCCAACGATTTCCATGCCGTATCTGCCGGAGCCAGCCTGATCTCTTCGGGACTGAAAGAAGCCAGAGACACCGCTTTTGAAAGCGAAGTAACTATTGATGCAATCACCCGCGACGGGTCCGACAGGCTCTGTCGGTTCGTGGTCACCGCCATAAGCGATCTCTTTACCGTCTGTGGTGACATGCGACTGCATCCATGCGACATCGCCGACGAAGAAGCGCATCATATTAAATAGGTGCGTGCCGAGGACAATCATATCCTCACCACCGCCGCGTCTATCTTGTTTACCGCTGGCATAGATGGCTTGGATCGTCCCAATTTTCCCATCGTTAAGCATCTGCCGAATCGCATGCGTTGCGGGGAGATAGACCGCCTGATGTGCCACAGCGACCTTTAACCCGTTCGCTTTCGCTGTCTCAACGATTACATCACCGTCAGCGAGTGTACTCGTCATCGGTTTCTCGGAATAGACGTGGCAGCCTGCTTCAAGACAAGCGGTCACCATAGCGAGATGTTCCGATGTCCAGCGCGGGCAGACGCTCACGAGGTTAAGTTCTTCCTTTTCAAGCATCTCCCGATAATCGGCGTAGCTGCGTAATGCTCCGGCTTCCGCGGCAGCTTTTTCTCTACCTTCTTCGTTCGGATCAGAGACAGCGATAAATTCGACGCTCTCTATGTCTTTGTATGGGGTATGCAATCCGTGTCCGAAGTTGCCAGCACCGGTATGCCCGATTGCCGCGGCGCGATATGTTTTTTGGCTCATTCTTACTCCATTTCTGTGTTGTGGTTTAGTATCCCTTCTGCTTATCAACGAGATTGGCTAAGGGTTCACCTGCTACATAGCGGTGTAGGTTATCAATAAAGAGTTGCATGGCGCGCCTCCGAATGTGCTGCGAGGCACCTGCACTGTGTGAGGTTAAGATTACATTTTGCTGTTCCCACAATGGGTTCTCTGGCGGACACGGCTCTGTATAGGTCACGTCTAACCCCGCACCCGCTATTTTTCCGCTCTGAAGTGCCGCCACTAATGCTGCTTCATCAATCACCTTGCCGCGACTGATATTCACGACGTAACTCGGATCCAACATCTGATCGAACTGCGCATGAGATAGGAGTTTGTGGGTTTCCGGGGTACTCGGGCAACAGACCATGAGGATGTTTGATTTCGACAGAAAATCCATCAATCCATCCAAACCATAGAGCTCTGAAACGGTATCCGGTTTATCAATCGGTTCGGTATCAGCGGCGATGACGTTAAATTCAAATGCTTGTGCGCGTGCTGCAATCGCCTTTCCGATACCACCGAGTCCAAGAATACCCATCGTCATACCTGCGAGTTCAATACATGGTACACGCTCCCAATGCTTTGTTTTCATGAACTCCAATTGTGTAGGGATTTGCCGAGTAATAGACAAAAGTAAGGCGAAGGCGTGTTCTGCGATCTGCGTGCCGTATAAGCCTCGGCAATTGGTAAGCATGACCTCACTATCTTTGAACGCCGGATACATAAACCCCTCCACACCAGCGTGGGGTTGGTGTACCCAGCGCAACGCGGTCGCCTCTGGCATTGTATCCTCGCCGATGTGTCCGAACAAGATTTCAATATCAGCGATGTGTTCACGCAAGGGTTCGCCGTGCGGCAAAAAGCGAATTTCAACACCGGTAGGAACATCTGAGAGCATTGCTTCAATTTCTGGTGCTTGACGGCTGCCGATTAAAATTTTCAGCTTATCCATGCATCTCTCCATTTCTGACGACAGGTATTTGTTTAGCTGCTAATCGAGTCTGCTTGCTTTGCCCACTGAAAGTCCAATTCGCTGATACCACCTGCATCATGGGTCGTCAGGTCGATTGTCACGCGGTTATAGACGTTGAACCATTCGGGATGGTGATTCAGCGATTCAGCGACTAAAGCGAGTTGTGCCATGAACCCGAACGCCGTAATGAAGGTGTCAAACTGGAATTCCTTGTGCAGTTTACCGTCTTCGATCGTCCAACCGTCAACTTGTTCAAGGTTTGCTTGGATTTGCGCATCTGAGAGTTTTTTCGCTGCCATTGGGTTATCTCCTCAAGGTGTGTATAGAAGTTGTCAAAACCACTTAGCCATCGCTGAACGGAAGCCAATTTCTCACGCTACAGGAT
>VXXH01000039.1 GCA_009835515.1 Candidatus Poribacteria bacterium | reverse complement strand
CCCCCATATGGACTTCGCATTCCATATCAAATTTTGCGGCGACAGTGGCTGTGGCAACGCCGTGTTGCCCGGCACCGGTCTCGGCGATGATGCGTTTTTTGCCCATCCAGCGTGCGAGCAGGATTTGACCGATGGCACTATTGATTTTATGCGCGCCTGTATGGTTAAGGTCTTCCCGTTTGAGATATATCTTCGCGCCGCCGAGGGTTTCTGTCAGACGCTCGGCGTAATAAAGCGGGTTGGGTCGCCCGACATATTCGCGGAGGTAGTACCGGAATTCTGCTTGGAAATCGGTGTTATCTTTGAGTTGGTTGTAAGCGTCTTCGAGTTCTAAAAGGGCAGGCATCAGGGTTTCGGGGACGTATCTGCCCCCGAATTGTCCGAAATGGCCTGTTGCGTCAGGAAGTTGTTGCATCTAAGTTCTCCAATGGTTACGGCATAGTGGTGTGTCTACTACTTTAATGTTACGGCACATCGGCGTGTGCCTACTACTTTAATGATTTTGCGCGGAGGTTTGGTTGCTCTAAAACCGATGGGTTAACAACGGATTCCGGCAGCTGTCCTGTGAGCACTTGTGCCACACATCTGGCAGCGGTGACCTCCAATTCAAAGATTGCGTCTTCTGAGACGAATGCGGCGTGCGGTGTGACGACAACATTTTCAAGCGTGAGGAGTTCTTCATTTTCATTTGGGGGTTCGGTTTCCAAGACATCCAGCCCCGCACCTGCGATAGCTCCGTTTCGGAGTGCCGTGGTGAGCGCAGCGGTGTCTACAATACCACCGCGCGCCGTGTTGACTAAGAATGCTGTCGGTTTCATCGCACGAAATTCGGCATCGCTGAACATACATTCTGTTTCCTCTGTCAACGGTGCATGGATTGTGATAAAGTCGGACGTTGCGAGGAGTTCAGGAAATGAGACCTTTTGTGCGCCCTGTTGCTGGATACGCTTCGGATCCGTGCGCGGGGAGCAGACGTTGATTGTCAGTCCGAACGCCTTCGCTTTTGGGATAATCGCTTGTCCAATCCGTCCGAACCCGACGATACCGAGTGTTTTACCTCGGATTCTGTGCATCTCCGGTCCGATGTTCTGGTCCCATACGCCGTTTCTAACAGCCCGGTCGAAGCGTGAAATTTTTCTGGCACACGCCAATAGGAGTCCCATCGCGTGGTCGGAGACCTCGTCGATACAGTAGGCAGGAACATTGGTAACAACAATACCGTGCGCAGTGGCGGCTTTGACATCAATGTTGTCCAGTCCAATACCGTAGCGGGCAATAACCTGACACTGCTTCGCAGCGGTAATGACTGGCTCGCGAACAGGATTCCAACAGGTGAGGATACCGTCCATCATCGGTGCAAGCGTTTGAAGTTCTGATTCGTCTCCAGTTTCGGCTGCGACGAGTTCTGCCCCGATTTCTGCAAGGACCTGTCGTTCAGGTTCAATAGATGACCAAGCGTAATCGGTGATGAGGATTTTCCAGTTGTTTGCCATATTTTAATTTTACCTTGCGGAAAAACGACGTGGGCTTGAACCGCTGATGTGCCTTTCTTAAATCTGAAGAAACACCCAAGCAAAAACCCTTCCACTTCGTTACAGGCTACGGTTTTGGAAGAAAGCACAGTTTTCCTTTCTGCTACAGGATCGAAAAACGCATCTATAAGAAGACCTTACCCGGGTTCATTAAGTTCTGTGGATCCAAGGCGTGTTTGATAGCACGCATCAGGTCTACTGCCTCTCCGTGTTCCTTCGCTAACGCGTTCCGTTTACCAACGCCGACACCGTGTTCACCCGTGCAAGTGCCCTCCATCTCTAAAGCGATGTCTACAATCTGATCGCTGAGTCGCTGCGCTTCTGCTAATTCGTCCGTGTTGTTGGGTTCGAGCGGAAAGACGACGTGAAAATTACCGTCGCCGACGTGTCCAAGAATTGACGGGACAAGATCCGATGGAGCAAGCAGTGCCTTCGTTTGTGCGATACACTCAGCAAGCCGAGAAATCGGGACACACACATCAGTGACATAACCGACAGAATCGGGACGGCGATTGAGTGCGGCGTAGTAGCTATCGTATCGGGCTTGCCAAAGCCGTTTACGTTCGTTTTCGTCTGTTGCCCATCGGAAATCGCCACTGCCGTGTGTTGCTGCGATCTTACCGGCAATCTCGGAACTCTCTGCGACGGTGTGTTCGGAACCGTGGAATTCAAAGAAGAGCGTCGGTGCGACTTCATAGTCTAATCCAGCGTATTTGTTGACTGCATCCATCTGGTGTTCATCCAGCAGTTCAATGCGGGCGATATTGATACTTGTATCCATCATTTTGATGACGGTATCTACCGCTGCGGCGACAGTCGGAAAAGCGCAAACCGCGGCGGCGACGGCTTCCGGCAACCGTGTTAATTTCAACGTAATTTCGGTGATAATCCCCAGTGTGCCTTCTGAACCAATAAAGAGACGGGTAAGATCGTAGCCTGCAGCGGATTTCCGCGCTCTGCTCCCCGTATGAGTGATCGTGCCATCCGCAGTGACGACAGTCAAGCCGAGGACGTTATCGGGCATTGTGCCGTATCGGACAGCACTCGTGCCGGATGCGCGTGTCGCGGCCATCCCGCCTAATGATGCATCTGCCCCCGGATCCACAGAAAAATGGAGTTGTGTGCCGATGTCTGTGAGATGTGTGTTCAGTTGGAGACGCGTTACGCCTGCTTCGACGGTGGCATCTCTGTCGTCTCGGCTGACACGGCGGATACGGTTCATTTCGTTGAGTGCGATACAGAGCGCACTTTCAGTTGCGACGACTGCGCCTTCAACACCGGTGCCAGTCCCGTAAGGGATTATCGGCATCTTATATTTCGCACAGATTTTGACGATTTCTGCGACTTCGGCATTGGTTTTCGGGAAGGCGACGGCATCTGGGAGCGCGCCTTGATGGTATGACGCATCACGTGCGTGTACATCTCGGACAGCGTCATCTGTGTTGAAGCGTGTTCCGAGAAGGGCGCGGAGTTCTTTATGTGGGTGTTTTAAGTCATGTTGGTTCATGCTATTTCATTTTAGCATAATTTGGGGGTGGATGGCAAAGTAAAAGTGCTGGAAGAATCGCTTTGCTACCTGTGCCAATTCAATATATTTTGCAAAGGTTTTTAATACCGTTCCAAAATTGCTGGCATTTTTATCCTCTATTTGTTGTAACTTGTTTTATTTTGCTCGTTTTTCAAAGTTGCAAAATTTAATCATCATTCTTTGTAAAGTCACTTCTGTTAGAAGGAGCGTCTATCCACTTAAGCCCGAACTCTACACACAATTCATCTGGTTTCATAGTCGTTTCCTCTAACATATCCACGATGTTTGACACTGTATCTATTGCCAGAATTTCACCATTTGTAAACTGTAG
>VXXH01000574.1 GCA_009835515.1 Candidatus Poribacteria bacterium | reverse complement strand
CGACAATTGCAGCATTAAGACTTACAGCGACGGCTCGCGGTGTAATTTGTGCTTTCGGTGCACTACAGACAGGGATCCCGTTAATTTCCCAAAGCGGTTTGCCATCAGCATCAAGCCGTTGTGCGTAGATCGCATCCTCGGTTGAATCCGCGAAATCTTCTCGATAATCGAGCCAATAGACGATGGCACCTGCTTCATCTGTAGGAACGAGTTGCGGGAGCCGTTGAACGCCTGCCTCGGTACAAACAGGGATGCCATCCTTTTGGAACTGTGAATTTTCGTCGTGCCACAACGCATTACCGTTTGCGTTAATACGTTGTGCATAGATATCCGCGAAAACGTCTCGTTCATCCCACCACGCCACGATAAAACCACCGCTGCCATCGGGGATACAGTCAGGTTGTTGCTGATTGACCCGCAGTTCGCAGACAGGAATGCCGTCCTTTTCCCACAAAGCATCTCCTTTGGCAGTTATGTGCTGAGCATATAACTGCGCACTCGTATAAAAGTTCGGATCGTTCCGGTAATCTGACCAAACGAAGAATACACCCCCTTTTTCATCGCTCACCGCAACCGGCGCGCCTTGGTTACCTGTCGCGACACAGACCGGAATGGGAGTACCTTCTGCACTATCAACCGAATTCCACAAAGGCTTACCTTCAGCAGACAGACGTTGCGCGAAAATATTCCAATCGGGCGTGCTGATGTCCCACCATGCGAAGATAGCACCGCCTTCTCCATCTGCGATCAGAACCGGATCATACTGGTCGCCGTCGCCACTATAGACTGGCACACCATTCGCTTCCCATAAGGGTTTCCCTGTACTATCAATCCTCTGGGCATAGATATCTTGGTTTCCGTTTCGCCAATCCTCCCATACGACAATAACGCCGCCTTTTTCATCTGCAATAGCGTTCAAATCGTCTTGCAACGTTGGATGTGTACAAACAGGAACCCCCTCGGAGTCCCATAGTTTATTGCCGTTTGCATCGATGCGTTGGGCATAACTATCTTGATTGCCGTGTCGTGTATCTCCCCAAACGAGGATCGCGCCCCCCATTGTGTCGCTGGCAATCAGAGGCCAACTTTGCGATGAAGGTAGATCGCAGATCGGGATACCGTTCTCGTTCCAGTGCATATCGCCTGTTGCACTGACGCGCTGTGCGAAGATATCGCGATTCGCGTGTCTTGCATCGCTCCACGCAACGATAGCACCGCCTTGCCCATCAGCAATGAGAACAGGGAAGCGTTGTTCATTTTCTGCTGTGCATAATGGAAGGTTTTGTGTCGCTGAAGATGACCATTCTGCCCTTGATACGTCTATTACAATAAGCACAGAAAGGATTATAAGTGCGAGGCATATCCGGGATTGCAGAGAAGAACCGTCGGTTGAAATGACTTTGGAATGCCGCACGCGCATTCCAATTTTACCACCAGCATCCCGTATACGCTGAAGAAGGTAGTTCATCATGTAGGCGCAAGCTTATGCTCGCTGCAATGCTTTAGGAAATAAGTAGTTCGTCCCCTATGGGGAAGAACTGGTCTGCGATTTGTTGTAAATCCATGGAGGTATTGTGTTCAAAAGCGACGACCTCCACCCGTTTATTTTGCTGTTTGATGAGTTCGGCGAGCGGACAGAAATCACCGTCTCCACTTGCCAAAATGACGACATCCAATGAACCGAGCATTGAGACGACATCTACAGCAATCCCGACATCCCAGTCCCCCTTTGCAGACCCGTCCCCGCGCAAGCGTAAATCCTTACTCTTAATTGTGTAGCCGTTGTGTTCAAGGAGTGACAGGAAACTGGATTGATTGATTTCTGGGATCTGGACGACATAAGCGTAGGCTACCATCAAGTAACGCGGTCCGACTATAAGATCAAGAAGTTTGATGTAATCGACTCTTCTTCCAAATCGGTCCTTGGCAGCGTAAAACATATTTTGGACATCCACAAAAACGCCGACGCGCGGTTGTTCTGGTGTTATACCGTAGTGAGCGTCCACATCGCTGATCTGTTGGGTGTCCAGATAAGCTAGCGTTTGGCGAATCTGGTTCAGAGCGCCACGCGCGGCTTGATGGCAACTTTCCAAGGTATCGAAATGGCTATCTAAACTCGTCTGAAAATCTTCAAGCCCTTGGTGCCCTTTGTAGATCGCTTCCTCAACTAATTTGAGGTCAGTGGTGAAGGTTTCTTTAGCGGACTTAATCTGTTCATATTCTTTCAACTGGTCTGCCAACCGCTCTTTTTCTCCAAGAAGGACTTCGCGTTCGTTAGCGAGTTGTTGTAACGCCGCAGTGTCTTCCGTATATCGCGCGACCCGTTCACGGAGCACACTATTTTCTTGTTGAAGTTCCTTCAAGCGTTTCTCATTTTCGTGTTGGGTTTCTGTTTTGGTTTTCAGCCCTTTATTTTCCTCTAAGAGAAAAGCACGCTGTTGGTCCAACCGACTGTGTTTCTTTTCAAGCGAGAGGTAGTCCGCTTTTGCGTCTGCTAATTGTTGCTCAAGTCGCTCGATTTCTTGGATCGGACGTTCCGATTGTTGATCTTCGGCTTCTAAATTGTCGGCAGCCGCAGCCCTAATTTCTTCCAGCTGCTCGTTACTTATGGGGAGTTCGTACCCGTTTGTGTATGCTACGTTTATAGATTCGTAGGTTGTATTAAGAAGTTTATAACCGTGTTCGACGACTGCAGTGCGCTGATCAGTGAGGAGCGCCCAGACCACTTCGCCGAAGTCGCCTGCTTCAATGAGGATATCGGACGTTTTGAAAAACGTTTCGATTTCGGATACTTCCATATAGCCAACTCGTGAAATTGCGGCTTGTGCCTTCTCACTGAGGAACTGGCTGGCTAATGCTTCGATTGAGACATCCCCGTTGTTTATTTCAGGTTTCGGAGTGCGAGCATCGCTATTTTCAAGAGTAGGTTCCGCGCTGCCAACTACACCCAAAAACGCATCGGTTAGATTTACCAATAATTCTCGCCTTGATAAGGCATAGAGCTTATCCACATCAGGCACGATACCGGTAGAGGCACTTAGCTGGAAAATTTCCCTCTCGTCTAAAAGCAAGTCTAGAAACCAAGTGAGCTGGTCCCGATGTATCTGCAATTTTAAATTTGGGTATGACATTATTATGCTCCGAAGACTATGATAAGAATTAAATTTTAATAATTTTCTCCTGTCCCTTCTGCAAGCCGTGTGTCGCGTTGCGCGTATCAACAATTAATTGGGCATGTTCGACGAGCCAATTGTAGTCTATAGCACCGTGATCGGTCAGAATTACAACGCAATCGGCACTTTGAACCAAATTGGCTGTCAGTGTTTCTGAATGATAGGTTTCTCTGCTATTGAGAGACAGATTTTCTACATACGGGTCATGATATACAAATT
>VXXH01000205.1 GCA_009835515.1 Candidatus Poribacteria bacterium | reverse complement strand
GCATAACACTGTATTGGAATATTTTAAAGGGACCTAATAGTCTGTCCAGTCTAAAATTGGGAATAACCCCGTTCGTAGTAGGGCAATTTATTGCCCGTTTCTGATCGGTTCTCACTGCGAAGCAGTGCGATAAATCGCACTACTACGAACTAATCCACCTATAATTCAAAGGCGGACAGATTAACCATCAATCAAGTTTTACCACCAAGCAGTTCTGTGGTATCCCGTCAAATCAATGTCCTGACCGAAGGATGAAAGCATTATAACGGTTGTTGTGGGTTCAAATGTGCAACCGTATGCACGAAGAGGTGCCTCGTACCTTCCGCCTTCCGCTGTTTGCCAAGTGCGGGTTGTCGGTATTGCCGATTGAATTGATGCAATAACATCCATCGGATCCATATCTGGTGCAATGGGGTCACGAATTAACCCATGTTGATAATATTCTGAAGGTTCATCCTATCTTACATAACCGACAATGTTTTGACCCTGACATAAAATACGGTACCCACTCATAGTATACTGGTGTACTTTTATGCTTTGTTGATCACAGCTAACAGGAAAATTTTGTTTTGCCCACATCTTATCTAACTGAGGTATAGCACCTAAATCGCTGAGATTCACTTCCCCCCATTTGAGTTGTGATGTATTCTGATTTGGTGGAAGTTGGGTTTGTAAATCTTGTGTCAATTGTTGGTAACCAACTTTCTGATACAATCGCATAGCTTCTTCTGCATCAACATCAAGAATGCTGCCACGATAGCCCTTTGTTTGGAAGTGTGCATGCAGCTCCTGCATTAATCGGGTTGCAACCCCTTGACGACGCATATCTTGCGCAACAAAGACAGCACCTACTGTTACAAACCTCTGGCACTTGTCTTCAATGAAAAATGAACAAGGTTCACCCCACACATGACCTACGACCCTCTCATTGACAAGTGCTAAACGTATCCCTTCCGCTTCAATGTCTGGCCCCTCAAACTTATTTCTATAGATGTTCTCATCAACTTGCTCAGCAGGTAACAACAACTCCAAAATTGCATCATCATCACCGGGCTGCCAATGTCTGTAAATAATCTTATCGCGCATAGTCTCCCTTCCGGACGAAATAGTTTTCATTCATACACCAAAACGGATGCACTTTTCTGGAGGACGCGAGATATGATTTTCTTGAATATTTCAAGGAGATATGTTATACTACATATCATAGTTTTGTGAGGGCAACATGTTTGTTAGAAGGAGAAAAATATAATGCACCTTGACTTTCAAAACGTGCTGGATCTGTCTTATGTGGTTGATGAAAAGAGTCCATGCGAGCTGCCGATTGATCCCGCCAAAATTTATGACCAAGCGACGCTGGAAAAGGATGGCTACTTTGAAAGCCGTATTGACACGTCTGGACACTACTCTACGCACATGGATGCCCCCTGCTTAATGTACCCCGGCGGTGCAACTATTGCCGAGATTCCAAAGGAGAAACTGACAGGACACGCGGTGTTGATGGACTTTTCCGCAATCAAAAAACCGAACGACGCTGTAACGGCAGTAGATATTGAGGCGTGGATAGCCGAAAACGGTGAAATTCCAGAAGATAGCATCCTCTTTATGCGAACCGGGATGGACAGATTCGTCTATCAGGATAACTTCAACCGAGAGTGGATCGGTTTCAGTGAGGATGCCGCCGAACTTCTCGTTGAGAAAGGCATAAAAGTCATCGGAACAGACGCATGCAGTATTGACTCGGTAGCAGGGCACCCACCGTTGCATGACGGTTTACCGCCTGCACATCTCGTTTTCCTCGGAGCCGGTATCCCGCACGTTGAAGATCTGTGCAATTTGAGTCAACTCCCGACGCATTTCTACGTAGTCATCGCGCCCCTAAAGTTAGCACGGAGTTCCGGGGCACCGACGCGCGTCTTCGCGTTCGTATAATGCAATTTCTCTTTTGTAGAATAAACTGTTAGTTTGTTCCGCATCGCTATACGTTTCATGAAAACCGGTAATGCAATATCATTATTTGGAAGTGGTATAAGTATTTTAAAGATGTCCCGCTCCTTGAGATAGGGTGCGGTTCTGCAACCTCGCTTGACATGAGAAAAATGATACCCAATATCCCCGAACCGATCCTAAATCTGTTGTATGAAATCGGTGAAGTTGCTGGAAAAAACGCTTATCTTGTCGGCGGATTTGTCCGAGACCTCCTGCTCAAACGACCAAGTTCTGATATCGACATCGTTGTAGAAGGAGACGCAATCCGAGTCGCTGAAACGATGTGTGACCGGTGGAACGGGACATTGGAGACGCATTCCCAATTCGGCACTGCAACCGTCACACCTAAAAATATCGACCTGCCTAAAGTGGACTTCGTCACCGCACGGCGTGAAACTTATCAAGGCACAGGCACGTTACCTATAGTGCAACGCGGGACGATCACTGACGATTTGCGCCGCCGCGATTTTTCCATCAACGCGCTTGCAATGCGTTTAGACACAAATGTTTTTGGCACCATCATTGATAAGACAGGTGGCCTGGAAGACCTTGAAACAGGTATTGTTCGGGTACTCCACAAGCAAAGTTTCATAGACGATCCGACGCGTATCTTCCGCGCGGCTCGGTATGCCGGACGTTACAACTTCCGTATCGCTGAAACCGATGAAACTCTGATTCAGGCGGCACTCCCGATATTACCACAGTTAAGCGGTGAACGGATACGCAACGAAATTGACAGGGTACTTCTTGAGAAGCACGCAGCCAAAATTGTAGAACGCCTCACACAACTCGGTGTATGGGAAATTATCGCTAATGACTGGAATATATCGGCTACCTTCACATACGATTCTCAGAAGGCAGAACAGGCAATATCTTGGGCATCAGCGCATCTCGTAGATGACACATTTCAGCCAGAACAGGTTCGTTGGATGACACTCTTCGGCACTGATATGCCGATATGCCAAATTGAAGCCATCAGCTTCAGACTGGTATTAGAACATCAACTCCAGCGACTGATAAGCCGCACACAAGCGATGAAACGCGGGGTTTCACTTGAAGAGGTAACAGCACCTAATTTTGAAAAATTGGGATTTCCGTTGTCGAAAAACACATCTATCAAACACCAGAACGGCATGTGGGGCATCGTTGATACGGACAATATGAACACTTATGTATGTGGAGACGGGAATCTCTATCAGGTACAAACACCGCTCACTGCTTATAGGCAATTGGAACAGACACTCACACCATTAAAGGAAACAGTAAAGCCGAGCGAGGTTTACCAATTGCTAAAGTCGTATCCGATCGAAGCGTTAGTACTCGGTTATGTAGATGCAATCGTGCCGGAATGGAAACGTGAAAAAATAAGAGACTATCTTCTCGTGCTTCGCAAGGTTCAACCGTTTATTACAG
>VXXH01000727.1 GCA_009835515.1 Candidatus Poribacteria bacterium | reverse complement strand
GATCTGTTCAAAAGCCTATCCATCCGTTCGTCTTCTGTGGTCGTTCCAATATCGGTAGTCGGTTTCATAGTAACTCCTGCTTGTGGGATTGTGAAAGTGCCGAGTATCAGCATTTAAATCAGGCATGAGACCTCACTTGTCGCGTTTCTGAATCTCAGGTGGATGGGCGGAAGAGGGATATTAACGCGGAGGGTGCGACCATTTGGCGTGTCCGCTGTAGACCATGATTGCATTTACAAACACGTGGTCTGGATATCTCCATACATCGGCGACTACGCGATCGTAAGAGATACCTGCCGGTTTAAACGTTACGCGCTTTCCTTCTAAAAGTTGTTTGAGATAATGGATAGCCTTTTCACTTTGGGGTGTCCCGATTTCCGGAGCATCTATATTCTTTAAGCGAATCTTGTGAAACATAGGTGGGCGGCTCAACTGTTCCGTTGGAGTTTCAGCAGGGAGAGGAGCTCCTATCAACCTTTCCATTGGAGTCTGTAGCGCGGCTCGCCGAGAAATTTCAGGACTAACCTCAAGCGTATCTCCATCAATAACTCTTGTCACAACATGAGTTTGCATCTTTTTGTTCCTTTTCTCATGATGGAATATAAGTAGTTTGACCTTGTGAAATACGTATTTGCTTTGGTGTACCACATCGGCAAAAAGATAGGAATTTATTATTAGGCTTCAAGGATGGGAACATTGTACGGTTTCAACTTTGGATCACAGGTAACAAGCATTAGATTTTCAACTGTGGCTTGGGCAACTAACAGCCTGTCAAAAGGGTCCTTATGGTGAAGTGGTAGGTCTTTCACGTGCCATGTGTGTTCATAATCAATTGGGATCAACTCAAATCCTGAATCTATTATCACCTCCTTAAGATTTTCGGGACTTTCTAACTTACCCAGTGCCTTTTTAATCGCAATCTCCCATGCTGACACGACGCTGACAATGATTTTATTATCTGGTTCTTTTATCGCTGTTGACGCTTCTTTGGATAATAGATCGGGGTCGTCAAGCCACCATAGCAGAACACAAGTATCCAATAATAGGTTCATTCATCCTCCCCACTAAAGAATACCGTAAAAGATTCAGGGAGTTCATCAAAATCCTCGGCTATCTTCACTTTTCCCTTCCACTGTCCACCGCGGCGTGGTTTCTTGTTACTTTGCTTTGAGGCTGCCTGATTGAGTTGCTGCAGTTGGTTCTCAACAAAGGCTTTAAGATCAGTGTTACTCTGCTGTTCTGCTAATTCCAACGCAGTCTGGAAATCTGATCTTGCTTCATCAATACGCTCCAATCCAGCTTTTGCCATTCCAAGGTTAGCATGAGCTTCTGCATAATCAGGCTCTATGCGAATTGCCTCATTATAATCAATGATAGCAGCATCAAATTCTTCACATAAGGCTTTCTGAATCCCTCGATTGTAGTAAGCTATTGCCAAGTCAGGTTTTATGCGAATTGCTTCGGTATAGTCGGCAAGAGCGGCATCGTACTGCTCAAGTTCTCCTTTTAAACTGCCGCGATTGTGATATGCTTCAGCGAAATCAGGTTTTATACGGATTGCTTCGGTATAATCAACTAATGCCTCATCGTATTGTCCATGTTTTTGTTCTAAATTGCCTCTATTGTAGTAGGCTTCAGCGAAATCAGGTTTTATACGGATTGCTTCGGTATAGTCCACTAAAGCATCATCATACTGCCCGGAGTTGCCCTTAGCATCAGCACGATTGAGATAAACTTCGGAGGAATTAAGTCCGTGATCAATTGCTTTGTCAAAATCGTCAATCGCAACTTGGGAATTGCCAAGTTGCTTCTTTGCCACTCCCCTACAATAGTAAGCTTCAGCAATATCCGGTTTCAACTTAATTACTTTATCAAAATCGTCAATCGCAACTTGGACGTTACCAAGTAGTAGTCTTGCAGACCCTCTGTAGTAGTATGCTTTAAAATTATTTGGATCCAGCTCAATTGTTTTGTCAAGGTCGTTAATCGTAGCTTGGAAGTTCCCTAATTGGTAATTTGCATATCCTCTATTATTGTAAGCAGCAATGTCGTTTGGACCTAGCTCAATTACTTTATCGAAATCAACAATAGCGGCTTGATAGTTGCGAAGTTGATTATTTTCCAGCCCTTTATTGTAATAAGCATCAGCGTGATTTGGATTAAGTCTAATTACTCTATCAAAATCAGCAATTGCAGACTCATGTTGATCAAGCTTAGACTTCGCTATACCTCGATGGTTGACAGCTTCAATGTGATCAGGTTTTAATGTGATGGTTTCATTAAAATCGGCGATTGCCCCTTCATAGTCTTTTAAGTCAGATTTCAGAATTCCTCGGTTGTAATAGGCACTCGCAAAGTTGTGGTTCAATTCTATTGCTTTGTTAAAGTTGACCATTGCCTTGGTATATTGTCTGAAATCGTACCGTGCAATTCCCAGATTGTAGAAGGCTTCCCAAAAATCAGGTTTTAACCCGATTGCCTTCTCATAAGCAGAAATCTTTTTTTTATCCCAATTCGTATGCTCAAGGAGATGACCAATGCAAAAGAAGGCATGCGCGGCGAGTTCGTTATCGCTCGGTTTAGATGTGTTCGCATCTGTTTGGTTGTTTTCCCTTTCGGAAATCTCTGTAGTTGCTTCCTCTGCTAACTCCGAAAACCGTTCGGTCAGTTTTGGAACATAAGTCTGCTCATAGTTGGCAATGATCCGAATAATAAAATCCATCAGTGGTGCTAAAGGGTGGTTTTCATTCTCACCAACGGAACAGATTAACTCTTCTAATACATCGTCCAGCCACTGATACTCGGCTTTAGTCAATTTGATAACACCGTAATGTCCGTGTCGTTGTCCAAAATCGATTAATCCGTCTAATACCTTTACTAGCCATTGATAAACACTTTCTGGGTAGGCTTTGGATACAGCAGATCCAGGGAGCCGAACTTGTAACCGGATTTGTAACTGAGAGATTCTAGGTGTTACATCTGGTGGGACGGAATCTAAGCCCAGGGCTCCTGGCATTGATGATAAATCGCCTGTGAGTTGTGTTCCGGTTAACATAATTTACCCCCTCAAGTTCCTTTTACTATATTCCGCGTGCGTTTCCACCCATCTGATAGAGACAATTTGCTGTCTATACTGGATAAATGCAGTAAGACGCACTTTGTTACCACCAATATTGAAAACTGTTAATTTTGTCTTGTTGTTTTTTATCACAAACTGCGATCGAGGTCCTAGAACGAGATCCGCGCGCGGAAATTTTTCGCGTAACTCGACAATTGATCCAAAATTTCCTTCTTCTATCAATCTAAACCACCGCTCAAGTGCGGATCAGGCGTTTAGATGTTTCGGGGCAAAATCATTTAGTTTTTCACGGCCTGTGATATGCATTAGATGTTTGTAAAG
>VXXH01000244.1 GCA_009835515.1 Candidatus Poribacteria bacterium | reverse complement strand
AGCGTATGTTATCTCTAAAGTGCCGCTTGGCGATGAAATAAGCGTTACTCTCGGCGTTTGCGTATTGTTGGAGAAGTCTTCTTTAAAGTCCATGCGTGTATGCCATGGATCGAACGTGAGGCGTGCCTTCCAAGTGCGATAGGCATCAGGCGTTCCGGGTTGTCTAAAGACATATAGACATTCTCCCTCGCCGGATAGCGCGGCTCCGTCATAATTCCGCATGCCGAGTAGAATCATATTAAAATCGTTTTCAGCATCTATGGCGTTCTGTGGTAAGACAGGCAGTGAATCTTTTTGTTGTGCGAATGCGGTCGTGAAACACACGAAGGAAACAAAACCGAAAATTACGTAATGCATCGTCTTGGAGTTCAGTAAAAGAAACATTGTTTTCTCCTAATCTCTCTTAAGGACGTTTATTGAAATGTTCCGTTATAAGTAACCCGCATCGGTAGCGGTTCTGTTAGTTCGGAGATCCATCCCCCGGGGAGTAGCGGGTTATCTCCACCTGTCACCTTCAAATAGGACGTATAGCTCATAATTTTTCCAGTGTTAGCGACATCGTGGAACAGTCGCTTTACTTCTTTCCAAGTTTCGTCTCGCCAAGTAGCAATCTCACCTGAGAAGTACGGAGGTGACTTACTTGCCATTCCATCCGTACTTCTCAGTTCGGCGTAGAGTTCCACAGCCTTGGTGAGATTGGTTCGGATCTCTTCTTCAAGCACAGGAATTTTCTCTTCGATTTCAGCGAGCGTTAACCCGTAGAAGCGTTCTTCTTCAGGTTCAGTGACGCTTTCGGTTTCCGTTTCAGTGGCTGGAACGATTGCCTCATTTTGTGTTTCTGCATCCAAAAATTGTGGTTCTTCCGATGTGAAATTCTCAGTGTCTGTTGCTACATCGGAATCTATAGATGTAGGAACGAGTTCTGTTTTGTCTACTTCGTCGTTTATCTGAGCCGTCGGTTTTTCTGAAGCCTCGGATTTAACGCGTGATTCCGGTGTGACGGTTTTGTAAATTATTATCGTTTCTTGCGGTTGGTTTGCATTATGAATGAGAATACCGAGAAGTATCGCTACGCTGCAGAGTAATACACCACCCCAAAATAGTTTCGATTTAAACATGATAAACGCTCCTTAGTGTTGTAGAGAAGACATAAATAAATTCTGTGTTGATCGTAGGATTTATGTCTGGATAGGAGCTGCGGTTATTTTACTCACAACTCCGGCAAAGTCAAGTCGTTTTCAGTTATCAGTCTGTTGTCCGTAGCGTTTGAGGAATTCTGCCTTCGACAATTTCTGTTTTTCACGATTCACTTTAATCATTGCATCGTCAGGAATATCAACGGTAAACGTTTCTGGTGGTATGTCGTGATTGACTTTGAAGTTCTTTATCTCCAGTTTCTGTCCGGAAATTACAGGATCCTGTGGCTTAAAGTCGACCCAAGCGTATTCATCAAAAACTACTTTAGGGAACCATACCTCTCCGTGTTGCTGATAAGAGATTGTCGTTCGAGAGACGGTGAGTGCCTCCATGGGCACCTCGCTGTCAAGTGCATCTACTGGACGAGGGAATTGACTTTCGTGTTTTAGATATCGGAATCCTTGATCGGGTGCGATCCAAATCTTTTCGGTGCTATCCCCATCTTTTGCCTCCAAGACGTAACAGAGCATACCCTTGAAACCTTCGCGTCCTGTGATCTGGAAATTCTTTGTTCTCAGATAGGTCGCTAAATCTTTACTTCTCAAGGTGAGCCACCGTCTCGGATCTACATCATGAAAAGGGTTGATAAGTTGAGGTTGTTCTTCTGTATTAAAGGAGTAGTTAGGTTTTCTATTTTTGTGAGGCACAATTTCCCACCTTCCGCTCGGTGTAAGGATAGTCGTTTTTCCTTGTGAATGGAAAAGGGTCTCCTCCGCATCGAAACGTGTGTTTTTTGCATTGAAGGCGATAGTGCCGGTAATAATTGTGGTGTCTGGATCGGAATGGGTGTCAGTATCGAACGGAGGTACCCCAAGTGTATAAACGATTTCCCCTTCACCGGATTTAAGCAGTGCGTCATGGTGTTTGATAGCCGCTAAAAGTGCATTAAAATCAAGGTCTGTTTTTGATGCATCTTGTGGTGTTTCCTGTGCGAGTATTGTTGTAAGACACGCGAAAAGGACAAGGCAGGAAAGTAGGAAACGATTCGTTTTCATATCTAAAAGGGGCATTGTTTTCTCCTATATCTAATTTTCGTTGGGAAAACGCTTAGTACTGTCTTGCTCAGCAGATTCATTGAATGTGCTACCGGGGGTAACCCGCATTGGGAGGGGTTCCATCAGTGCATAGATCCATCCGCCGGGGAGTATCGGATCTTTCTCCACACCTGTCACTCTTAAATAAGACCTATATCTCAGAATTTTTCCGGTGTTAGCGACATCGTGGAAGAGTCGTTGGACCTCTTTCCAAGTTTCGTCGCGCCATGTCGCAATCTGGGGAGACATCCCTGCTGTTCCATCCGTGTTTCGTAGCTCGGTGTAGAGTGCCGAAGCTTTGATGAGATTGGTTCGGATTTCTCCCTCAAGTTCGGGGATTTTCGCTTCAATTTCAGCGAGCGTTAACCCAAAGAACCGTTTTTCGGATTGTGGAATGCTTGGGGTTTCAGCATCAACAGACGTGCTTGTACGGTTGTTCTTATTAGGGAAAACGGTCTTTCCGAACTGATTTCGCAGTGCCAATTTTGCATCAATATCAAGGACAATAGGTGCATCGACGATTTCAATCGTTGGTTCCAATTCTGCCTCAAAACTGTACGGTTTCTGATAATGGGCGAGGTATTGATTCCCCGCGCCGAGTCCGAATATAATCAAAACAGCGGCTGTGCCGAGAGCCGCCCATGGCACCAAAGGTTTTCCAACAGGTGTTGGGGGTGTCGGTTTTATGTTGGCAACTTGTCGGGCGATGTTCTCCATAAGGTTAACAGGTAATTGGACGCTACCGAGCATCTCCTGAATCAAGAGCTCTTCTCTCTCCCGTAGACGCGCTCGCGCGCGACGCAACCGACTATTAATCGTGTTCGCTGAAACACCTAAAAATTTGCTAATTTCCTTTATGGTCATTTCGCCGAGATAGTAGAGCGTTACCACTGTGCGTTCACTTTCTGGGAGTCTTTGTAGAAGTTTTTTGACGATTTCATGATGATGCTCAGTGGTTTCTGTTTCCCGTTGCTCGGATACATAATGTTTGTAAGAAGTGTTCTCTATCTCTGCCATAGATGTCCCCTCCAGCGATTGCATCGGAAGTTTTTTCTTTTGAATTGACCTTTTGCAAAGGTTGTTCGCGATGACATAAAGCCATCCCGCAAACAGGTTAGGATGCCTCAGCGTTGAAAGTTTCTTGTATGCTTGAAGGAAGGTGTCTTGGGT
>VXXH01000809.1 GCA_009835515.1 Candidatus Poribacteria bacterium | reverse complement strand
TTCACCTACCGAATTTAGGCAAACGGGTCGGGATTGTTACCCGCGACGAGGAAGTGATTGACGTAACAAGCGAGGAATCCCCCGGTGTCTTAGAAGTGCTCGCACTCGCGCACCAGGAACAGATGAGCCTCGGTGTCATCCTCGCTGATATTCAAGAGAAAGTCGCAACACCCGCGCCGATGCAACTCCCGTCGTTCGCAGATGCAGAAAACGCGGCAACGGAACCTGAAGGTCTTACCCTAAAAAAATTGGATGTTGCACCCGACGAAAATGTACCACACCTTTTATCACCGATTGATGCCCCTGAAGTCTGGGGCTGCGGTGTGACCTATAAACGGAGCGCAGAGATGCGCGACGATGATACCGAACAGGACATCTACAGCCGCGTCTATCACGCCGATCGTCCTGAGATATTCTTCAAAGGGACACCTTCACGCTGCGTTGGCCCTAACGGTTTTATCGGCATCCGAAGCGATTCCGCACTGACAGCAACAGAGCCAGAACTCGCATACGTCCTCGGTGGCGATGGAGAAATTGTCGGATACACCCTCTGCAACGACGTATCCGCATGGGACATTGAACGCGATAACCCACTCTACTTGCCGCAATCCAAAGTCTTTTACGGGTGCTGTGCCCTCGGCCCGATGTTTCTCACACCCTCTGAAATAGATGACCCATATAATTTGGACATGCAATGCACCGTCCTTCGGGATGCAGACATCATCTATCAAGGCGAAGTGAACACTTCCCAAATCAATTGGAAGTTTGAACAACTCACCGAATTCTTGATGCGAGATAACCCAATCCCGCTCGGCACCGTCGTCTCAACCGGCACCGGTATCATCGTCCCGAACGATCTACCACTTGCGCCTGGGGACGTTGTCCAGATAAATATCGACGGGTTCGGCACGCTGTCAAACCCTGTCAAGCAGCTTTAGGAGGCAATGCCCAATGAATACAAATGAACCATTTATCGGTATGCACAAAGCAGAATTGGATACACCCGCACTGCTAATTGATCTGGACAAAATGGAAGCCAACATAGCGGCGATGGCGAACTATTTCAGTAAAGTCAACGCCGATCTGAGACCGCATGTTAAAACGCATAAAACACCAATCATTGCGCATAAACAGATTGCCGCTGGTGCTATCGGTGTTACGTGCGCGAAACTCGGTGAAGCAGAAGCCATTATCCACGCCGGAATTCGAGATGTACTCATCGCCAATCAAGTCGTCGGTCCCCAAAAGATCGCTCGGCTCATCAACCTCGCAAAACATTCGGAAATTATGGTCGCCGTGGATAATGCTCAGAACGTGCAAGCCATCTCCGAGGCAGCGGTCGCCAAAGGCGCAACCGTCAGAATGTTAGTAGAAGTGAATATCGGTATGAACCGATGTGGTGTTGAACCCGGCAAACCGGCGTTAGAATTAGCAGAACAAATACGTCGAAGCCAAAATCTCAGTTTTGAAGGGTTAATGGGCTATGAAGGACATACCGTTGCGAAACCGAACCGCGCCGAACGCAATACCGCCGCACGTGAGGCAATGCAACGACTCGTGGATGCCAAGCATTATCTTGAAAAGCATAACGTAGCGGTTTCCATCATGAGTGGCGGTGGCACCGGAACCTTCAATATCACCGGAAGTATCCCAGAGATGACAGAAGTACAAGCCGGTTCTTATGTCCTCATGGATGCCACATACTACAATGTAGAAGGGGTCGGGGACCATTTCGATTGTGCGTTGTCGGTTTTAGCAACCGTCGTGAGTCGTCCACACCCAAATCGAGTGATTGTGGATACAGGCTTAAAGGTGCTGGCAAAAGAGTTCGGTATCCCGCAACCCGTTGGTCTAAACGGAGTAGAGATGACTGGACTCTCTGAAGAACACGGAACGATGCAAGTATCCGATGCAAGCGTTTCTCTCAAACCAGGGGATAAACTTGAAATTTTACCAACGCACTGCTGTACAACAGTGAACCTCCACGACAGGTATTACGGTATCCGGAACGGGATCGTCGAATCTGTGTGGAATATCGCAGCGAGAGGAAAAGCGCAATAATGGACTGCTGATAGGGACCGCAACCGGAACCGCAGTCAAAATTGACTAAAACTACTTTGTGGAGGCTAAACGTGTTGGATGTGCCGACTTGTAGATGCCCGTAGGCACATCCGAGCATTAAAACAGCACTAAAATTAGGAGAACAATTCAATGTGGACTCACAAATTAAAGCATATTTGGAAGCCGTTTTACCTTCTGAGTTTATTTGCCGTCGGTCTTTTACTATTAGATCAACAGGTTTCAGAAGGCTATATCGCAAAACGTTATAGTGTGCCGCAAATCGTCAACGAAAGCAGCAATATTTTCTTTGGGACAGTTTCAGAGATCAATACCAAACGCCGGACCGTGAAGATTAAGGTCGAAAAATACCTGAAAGGCAAGGCGGAATTTAATGAGATCAAGATACGACTTGATGTCTACAAAGGAGAGAAAGATCACAGGGAAGAAGCCATGCGTCTTATGAAGCAGGACGCACCGATTATCATCTTTTACCTCAGAGAAGGCAGACGTATTGATAGCCTCGGACACATAAGCGGGAAATGGTTTCAAACCCAAACCACAAAACAGGGAAATGAATGGGGATGGTGGGGGTTTACACATACTGAAAAATATCTCAATAGAGACGAAGTCTCAAGGCGAGATTCAACTGCCGATTTTCAGAAAGAACTCGATGCCATGTTGGGGGCAGAGGCCATCAAACTCCATTTTCTCAGAACAGACAGTTATAGGGATGAGTACCCCGCTATCTCCAACATCAATTCGATAGGAAACCGCTGGATTGCCTACGATGGAACAACGAATCGCGACCTACCCGGGCTCAACGAGGCAGACATCTTATGGATCGGCTTTCGCACACTCTCGCGAGATGGAAAATACCGTCTTAACAACAAACAAGAGCAACGGATTAAAGAATTCGTGAAAAATGGCGGTGTTGTTATCGTCTCTGGTCAAGATAGCGATGAAGAAAACCCGTGTCGTACAGGGTGGTTACCCGAACCGCTCAAGGGTGTAGAGAGCTCTCGACGAAATGATTTTCAGCCGACTTCCGATGCCGGTGAACTCTTTAAAGCACCACACCGGATTCGGTCAGGACAGCTCGCGCTTGACGACTCATGGAGCGGATGGAATCAAAAATATCAAGTGCTAGCAACCACCAATGGGGGCAAAGAGATTGTCGTCGCTAAACTGCGATATGGCAAAGGTATATATCTTATCACTAATCTCCGCAACAGTCAGAGAAACGAAGTCTCTAAAAATCGTCGGATGCTTGAAAACCTGGTGCATTTCGCCGTAGACTTCTTGACATACTCCCCCCGCTAAAGCAGGGGGATTCTTAGAAACACCCTGAGCGGG
>VXXH01000432.1 GCA_009835515.1 Candidatus Poribacteria bacterium | reverse complement strand
CTCTTACGGTGTATGGTTGACTGCTGATTGCTAACAACTCAGAGCCATTCAGTTTAATGTCCAATTAATTCTAAACTTCACGATAAAAAAGACTTGCATTTTTAAAGCTATTATGCTATAATACCTGTAGTCAGAGGCAAGTGTCAAGTAATTTTTAATTTTACGATAGCAAGTTTTGGCTTGCGAGTTTCGCCGGAAATTGATAACCGATCAGGATAAAAAATAATGGAGCACTATAGTCGTTTTACAGACCCGAAATTGCCTGCCATCTATGAAAAAGTCAAGGCAGAACAGCGACTCTCTTTTGGCGAAGGGGTCACACTTTACGAAAGCCCAGATATTACCGGTGTTGGGTTCATTGCTAACCATGTCCGTGAACGTTTAAATGGGAACGTCGCCTATTATAATATCAATCAGCACATTGATTATTCAAATGTTTGTATCCTCCACGCCCGGTGCCACTTTTGTGCTTTTGCCCGAAAAAACATGCAAACCGAAGGGGCATGGGAAATGAGTGTTGATGAGTTCTTAGATAAAGCGATGTATTCTATAGAGCACGGATGCACCGAAATTCACAGTGTCGGCGGATTACACCCTAAACTGCCGTTTGATTATTACCTTGATATTATCCGTGGACTCAAAGAACGGATGCCACAAGTACACCTCAAATTTTTCACCGCTGTCGAAATCCACCACTTCTCACGCATCTTTAAAATGTCGATAGAAGAAGTTTTAACGGCATTACGAGAGGCGGGTTTGGATTCCTTGCCCGGTGGGGGTGCTGAAATTTTTGCTGAGGAGACACGCGAAAAGATTTGCCCAGGAAAACTCAGTGCTGACGGTTGGTTAGAGATCCACGACATAGCACATCGCCTCGGTATTTCCACAAACGCCACAATGCTGTACGGACACCTTGAAACAAACGAGGATCGGGTAGACCATCTGATACGGCTACGGGAACAACAAGATAAATCCGGTGGTTTTGTAACCTTTATTCCGCTCGCTTTCCACCCTGCGAATACCCGTATGGCGTATCTACCTTCAACAACAGGCCTAACAGATCTCCGCAACATTGCGGTCGCACGCCTCATGCTTGATAATGTCCCACATATTAAAGTCTATTGGATTATGACCGGCTTGAAGACTGCGCAAGTCGCACTCCGTTTCGGTGCCGATGATATTGATGGCACCGTGACCGAGGAAAAGATTACACACATGGCGGGCGCGGATACACCGGAGGCAGTCTCCGTTTCGTCGTTAACACACCTCATTGAAGAGGCGGGTTTCGTGCCTGTTGAGCGTGATACACTTTACAATGAAATCATTCGAGAGGGGGATCGGTGGTACAGAAAAGCCGCTTGAGGGTAGGCGCGGTCTCATTTTTGAACACCAAACCGCTCATTTATCCCCTGTTAAATAAAGAAATCCAAGCAGATATTGCATTGACCGTTGATGTGCCGAGTCGTGTTGCAGCACTTTTAAGTGAAGATGAACTTGATGTCGGCCTGATTCCGATTATCGAATATTTCCGCGCGAATCCTTCGGATACGAATTACTGTATTCTACCCGATATATCAATTGCATCGCACGGTAGCGTCCAAAGCATCCAACTGTTCAGTCGTGTGCCAATTCAGGAAATTCGACGCATCGCACTTGATACCAATTCACGTACCTCCGTCGCACTCTTGAAAATCCTGCTCACTGAAAAATATGGAGTTTCGCCAGCGTTCACAACATGCGCACCGACAGTAATTCCAAGCACAGCACTTCAAAACCGTCAGTATCCACCTTTTGAGGCGGTCCTCCTGATTGGAGATCCTGCACTCAGACACCTCGGTACAACGGAATATAGCGTTGATCTCGGTGAGGCATGGTATAAGTTAACGGGATTGCCGTTCGTCTATGCCTGTTGGGTAGCAAGAGAAGAAGCGTACCTCGGCGATTTCGCGCAAGTACTGTTTCAATCAAAGGAACGTGGGGTCGCGCAAATTCCAGAGATCGCACAGGTTGAGGCACAAAAGTTAGGTTTACCTGAAACCCTTTGCCTCGACTATTTGCAAAATCGTATCAAATATGACCTTGACGAACCTGCAATTGCTGGCATTGAACTCTTTTATAAGTATGCTGTAAAAAATGATCTTGCACCGCCATGCCGTTCTCTAACTTTTCAATCCTGCTGAAAGGGCGGAAAATGGAAACCGTTGAGAAATCCACTAACAATATCGAGTTTGAAAAGCAGTTTGAGGACTATCTCAAAAGTTGTGGACTCCGTTTAACACAAAAGCGATTGGATGTTTTAAACCAAGTCTTCGATTATCCCGGCCATTTCCAAACAGAAGACCTTTTAGTTCAGATGCGACGAAACGGCTACTTAGTCTCACGGCCGACGATTTATCGAACGCTCCCGTTGCTTGTGAAAAGTGGGTTGTTGACAGAATTTATTGACGCGCAAAAAAACACCCGTTATGAGAGCATCCATTCGTTGCGAGAACATGCACACCTTATCTGTCTACGGTGTAACGAGATTGTCGAGTTTAAAGAGCCGGAGATTGATGCCTTGCAAAAATCGGTGTGTGAAGCGCACAACTTTAAAGCCGTGCGCTTCCGTAATGAAATCATCGGTTACTGTGCGGAGTGCCAAGCAGAGTTAGAGCCAAAAACGCCTAATGAAGCCGACGAAACTACTGCTTAAGCCGACCCCACGTTGTGGTGAGCAATCCGTCCGGTTCTACCGGCAAAGTTTTCTCTTCCGCTTTTTCGTAGTCCTCATCCGTCGGTTCATACTCCAAGTCGCTGGACCAGCAGAAAACGTCGTACTGGACCTGGAGTGAGCTCTGCCGCGTCCAGATCATCATAACGTTTTCACCGTCTTGCAATTTGTTAATCGTACCAGCATCCTGTCCGAAATCACCCGTCCGCATCCATGTCCATGCGGGGACGTTTTCCTCAAAGATAATATCAGCGGGACGGGCAAACGCAGGTTCCGCATCTGGAATCTTATCACCATCATCACCCAAAACCCACAACCAATCTGAGTGGTTACTCGGATTAATAAGCCGACCGATAAAACGCCATTCCCCGGCTTTTCCACCCGCACGACTAATGTCGAACCTATAGAGTATCCAGCCTTTTTTTCCGGCACCGGCATTTGTAACAATATCCCCGAATGCCCCGTCAGCAGGGTCTACAGCCTTTTCGCCTTTGCCCAATTTATAGACATCCTCGGAATCCCTTTCATCAAAGGCTTCCGCCTCGAACCATACCTGTTCACCCTTTCCATACTCAGAGACTTTGAATTCTTCTACAGCAAAGCCTGTAAGCGGTTGTACCAGCAGAAAGCAGAACACTAAACTAAAAGTCAACTGACATTTTTGAAGCATGATAACTCTCCTCCATTGATTTGGGTGCTATTTTAAAGG
>VXXH01000682.1 GCA_009835515.1 Candidatus Poribacteria bacterium | reverse complement strand
ATATAATGCAGGAGAATGTGACAAATTTTTCCGTTTTAAGAAGTGTAAGGTAATTTCTTGTTTCGTTAACGAGAGGCTAAAAACCTCAAACTTCATCCGTTAATAATGCTATTTCCAATTTTGTTTTGGCGTAGGATTTAACTGGACCCAATCAGGGAATAAGGAGAAATTTTCATGGAAGGCTTTAAGCGATTTATAGGGGTTGTGCTTATCGTCATTGCGGCGATAGTCGCCATCCAGACAATACTTGAGCCGATTTACCACACCTCCACCGATGAGAGTCCGCACAGTTCCGCTTGGGACTACATCAACCCGCTCTCCGCGATTTCGATAATCTTGGGGTTGATATTCGGCTACATTCGTATGCGTGGCATCGGTGAGAATTCAAGCGTTCAAGAGTTTATAGCGGCGAACACGTTATTCTACGGGTTCATTTTCACAGCTATAATATTCTTCTGGAACTGGTTTGGCATCATGGGTGCCGCGTCAGACTTTACGGCTGTCGGTATGGACACCCGCAGTTTAGTATGGATCCTCTTTGATGCCATATTGCCACCGTTGAATATCGCGATGGGCATCTCTCTGCTACGTGCCAGTGAATAAATAGGCAACGAAGCCTATTTCAGCGTTAAATTCTGGTTCAGAGTAGGGCGATTTCTCAAACGAATGTGTTATTACGAACCTAAAAGCGAAGTGCGCGCTTTCTAAGCGCGCACTTTACTTTTTTATGGACAATTTTCGAGATTCCTGATACCCTTTACTGCCAAGATAACAACCTAACAGGAGAGATTTATGAAAACAAGACCAAATCGCGTTAAAGAAAAATTAGCAGATGGCGACCTCGCATACGTCATCTCAGGACTCACGAATGCTGACGATATAGACCTCTTCGGTCCGAACGGATTTGATGGTGTATGGCTGGAAGGCGAACACGGTGCTGTTGACGCATCGCGCATCGGCGATCTGACACGGGCATGCGACCTTTGGGGCATGACCTCTATCACACGTGTCAATCGTAATGATCAGGCACTTATCTACCGCACGCTTGACTGTGGTTCAATGGGGATTTGTGTCCCGCATGTCAACACGAAAGCGGAAGCACAAAACGTCGTGGATGGCACCAAGTTCGCACCCATCGGTCATCGCGGGATGTATACGAGTCGCCAAGGCTATGGGGAGGACAACTATTTTGAGGTCGCTAACTCACAAACGCTCGTCATTGTCTTGATTGAAGACATTGTTGCGGTTAACAACTTAGACGACATCCTCACCGTCGACCATATTGATGTATTTTTCGTGGCACCATCGGATTTAGCGACTTCTATGGGGCATATTGGGAACCTAACGCATCCAGATGTTCAGAACACAATAGATACAGCACTCGCGCGTATCCAAGAAGCCGGACGGGTTGCTGGCACTTTGACGCTCGATGCCACTGTTGAGAAATATGTCAAGGCAGGTGTGCGGTTCTTAATGACGGGTGTTGGCGGATGGATTACGTCCGGGGCGGCAGCATTTAAAGAACGCGCAGAAGGCGCGAAAAACTAATCTGCAGCATAACGTATCAAAAAGGGGAAACTCACATGAAAGACTTTCTGAAATTCAAAAAGATGATCACACCAATTATTATTCCAATACTGTTTTGGGTCGGTGCCATTATCTGTATCATTGTCGGAATTGTCTTCATTGCTATGGGAGCTACAGACAACTTTGGTGCTGATGGGGGTGAAATGGTACTTATGGAATTTTGTTATCTTTTTCTTGGTCCAATTGCTATCCGTGTCTACTGTGAGTTCTTGATAATCCTATTTTCCGTTAACGATAAACTGACAGATATTAAAGATTTGTTGAAACATCAGCAAGATAATGATAATCAGAGCAATTTGTCAGAAGAATAAACTGACTTGAAATTAAGGTTCGTGAAAGGCGCGCTTACAAAGCGCGCCTATTCGCGCTGAGGAACCGCTCAATATCGGAAGCGGCGTTGAGACAATCACGCCAAAAACGTGATCCCACCAGATGCCTCTCTCCGCTGCCAGACTGAGCCTGCCGGATAGATGTGCCTCTCAACGAAGTCCGGGGACATCTCAAGTCCCCAACCCGGTACCGTCGGTGTAACATAGGCACCGTCACGAACTTCGATCGGGTGTAGGAAAACCTCTTCTTGGAGGAAATTGAGGTATTCAACCACCTGTGTCTCCGAATGCGCGGCGACACAAATTTGATCCCAGATAGCATAGTGTTGAATCATATTGCACAAACCAATCCCACCCCCGTGTGGGCAGACGGGTATATCATACTTCGCCGCCATTAAGATGACTCCCAACACATCGTTAACGCCTCCCAACCGGGTTGCATCAATCTGACAATACTGGATCGCGCCACTCGTAATCAACTGTTTAAAGATAACGGGTGATGGCACCTGTTCTCCCGTAGCGACACCGATACCGTGTTTCTCCAAAGCACGTGATATTTTTACGAAGCCGAGCACATCATCGCGCGCTGTTGGTTCTTCAATCCAGGTCGGCTTGAACGCTGCCAATGCTTCCATATAGGCGATGGCTTCATCGACCCCCCAAATTTGGTTTGCGTCCAGCATCAAGCGTGCTTCTTGTCCGATCGCTTCGCGAATGAAGCCGAGTCGTTTCTTATCAAAGTCCAGATCCTGGCCGACCTTCATCTTAAAGCAGTCAAGTCCCTCTGCTTTCACTTGGTTCACTGTCTCAATAATCTGTTCATCTGTCAGACCGAGCCACCCTGCGGTGGAATATGCCTTCGGTCCCTGTTGACGGAGTTTCTGTTCACGGACTTCTCGACTGCCCCAATGTGTGCTAAGTATCTCCACTGCTTCATCAGGTGTCAGCGCATCTCGCAGGTACCGCCAATCGATGGACTGCACAATTTTCTCTGGGGGCAAATCGACCAGCAGTTTCCAGAGCGGTTTATCCACCAGTTTTGCCCAGACATCCCACATCGCATTGATAATGCTCCCGATTGCCATCCGATTCACACCGTCTGCGAGCCAACGTAACTGGTGGTGGTCTATGAGCAGTCTGTGAAACGCACCCGGATCATCAACGAAAGTGTCCATCTCCATGCCAACCACAAGTTGCGCAAGGTCTTCAACCCCGTAGGCGATCCAATCGTTTCCGGCACCAGCAGTGAAGGCAACTGAAATACCGAGATGCCCAGTATCTGTTTCTATTGTTGTTAGCACTGCGGAGTAGTTAGGTTTCTTATGGAACGGATCGGAACCGAGTAGCGTATCCGATGTAGGCACCCGCAAATCGACAACATCAATTTTATTTATCTTTCCTGAGATTTTCATACTTGACTTGACTCCTTTCTCGAGAAAGTATATAATGAATTGACATGAAAATCTACACTAAATTTGGTGATTCTGGGGAAACCGCGCTTTACG
>VXXH01000746.1 GCA_009835515.1 Candidatus Poribacteria bacterium | reverse complement strand
AGCGAAAACCATTAAGCCCGCAATCAGCGTCAAACCTCTCCATACATTGATATAAGGACTCTGGTTGTGATGCGCTTCGCTGTCCGGTGGGGCAACCTCAAGGTGCCGCCGATAGAGCGAACTGTATAGCCCCCAAAAAAGTGCCATGAGCCCAAATGCCGCAAGTTTGGCGACGAAAGTTAACATGTAGGTTTTGAAATCGTTACCGTTCTGCTGCGCAAAAAATCCATTATTCCATGCAACGATAAAGAACACCATCGCGCCCGTTGTCAGAAGGACATGAATCATCAATCGTATCCAAGTCCGAAAACGGTTGTGAACCGCTAACAAGTCTTCCGATGACAAGTTTCGCCGCAGGATTGGCATTGCGATGAAAGTAGAAAAGAGTACGCCTCCGAACCAGATGATTGCTGCTATTAGGTGGATGCTTCGGATGACAAGTTCTACGCTCTCCCGCATTTTTTTATGAATCCTAATTTTTGATAAATGATACCACATTTCGCGCCTAAAGTCAAATTTGTCTCTGCTGATCCGTGTTGCGAATCATGGTTTCAAATTGACAAAGATTAATGCAATGGTTGCAACCGAGGCACCGATGAGAGATGTCCGACTCAACCGTTCATGGAGGAACACCATGCCAACGAACATCGTGAACAATACGCCACCTGAACTTGACATTGGAAAAGCGATTAACGCACTGACTTGATCCAATGCGATAAGGAGTGCCCAACTCCCACCTACATTACAGACACCTATCAGCACGCCGTAGAAGACTTCCCACCAATTCGGCCATATTTTCTGATAGAGGCATATCCCTAAGTAAATAACCGTAGCAACACCGAAAAGCAGACTCATATAGAGTGCCTTTTCATCAATAGGACACATTTCGTTGAACGCTTTCATGGTGAGCCGTGAGATACCGGTGACCAGCAAGATCGTAATAGCAATAGCGAATCCTAAACCTTGAGGCACTTCCGGCTTGTCAGGAGTGAAGGCATAAGTTGGCTCTTTTTCCCGCTGACTGAGGAGTGGAATCGCCACGAAGGTTAAAAGAAGCCCTATGGTTTGCCATAGGTTCGGAATCTCTTGCCAGAATATCATCGCTACCAGAATCGGTAGCACGATCGACAATCTGACGAGTGCAGCCGTGACGACAATCCCACTGAGCTGGATACCGATAGTGAACAATTCAAATCCGAGCGCATACGTCACGCCATTTGAGATGCCTAATGCGAAGGTCAGCCTTGAGAATTCAAAGTCTTGTTCTTGGGAGAGGACCCAGATGCTGATAAAGAACGCGGTGAGGTAGTTGACAAAGCCGATAGGGTTTAGGCGTTGTTGGTTGTTTTTGGCATGCTTGAGAAAGAGTCCGAATCCAGACAGCAGGACGATATTGAGAACAAGGAAAAGCATTTTGAAATAGTTGTCAGTTGTCAGTTATCAGTTGTCAGTTATAAGAGGTTTTGATGATTCTAAAGTCTCTTTCTGATAACCGAAAGGTTTTTCGTAGAAAAACCGTACTGATAACTGACAACCATTCCTCTGATAACCGACAGCCATTATTCCATCGGTAGTGTGACCTTAGTCTTCTCTTTCGCCGATTCATAAGTTGCCAAAACGACCTCTACGGCGTGTTTTCCACCTCTGCCATCAATCATGGGGGTTCTATCTTCTCGGACGCAGTCAACAAAATGCGTTAATTCCCCGACGACACCGTGCGGTCCCTCGCGATTGGGAACGATTTCCTCCCAATCGCCGCCGCGCTTTTTGAGATAGGCAAGATCGGCTGACATGTTTAAACGGAGCGAGCCTTCGGTCCCATCAATAATTGTATCGTTGGTGCCGCGTGCGCCGAGAAAACCGCCCCACCTTAAGATACCGACCGTGCCTGAATCGTAACGGATGAGAGAAATCGTATAATCCTCCCAATCGTCGTGTCCGGAGAAGCTCCCCACCTCAGCGGCGACGGTCAGCGCAGTGCCACCGAACCAGTTAATCAGGTCGGATTTGTGGATGCCGTTCTCCAAAAGCCCACCGACGGTGCCGTACCAGCTTTCAGGTCTACCGCGCGGGGCGTTATATGGCCCCGAATAGTCGGTTTCAATGTAGGTAATATCTCCGATGTCGCCATTGTCCACCATTTGTCGTCCGAGTTCATGGACAGGATAGAAGCGTAGTACCTGCCCGACCATCAGATGCGTCCCCGCCTTATCCGATGCCTCGATCATCGCGTCTGCATCAGCGAGCGTCAAGGAGAGCGGTTTTTCGCAGAAAGCATGTATCCCTGCTTCCGCTGCATCGACGACGACCTGTGTATGTGCAACAGGCGGCGTCGCTACGACGACAGCGTCCACGACAGCAAATAATTCTTGATAATCTTGGAAGGCGCGAATTTGATGCCGTTCAGCAACGGCTTCCGCCGCTTCCAAACCGAGATCTGCTACACCTACAAATTCACAATTTTCAACATTCGGGAGGGCGTTGCAATGGCCGTTTCCCATGCCGCCGACTCCAACTACACCGATACGAACCATTTTGAATTCTCCTTTATTCCAACGAGGGATCTGAAAACTGATACACACCCTGCCGATTTACAGAGAACTTCGGCAGTTTCCGAGACTTTTCAAACCAATTATATCCGATTTTCAGATTTTTCCAAAAGTTTATCGGAACGTCGTCATTTGGAAAAGTGGTCTTTAGGCGTCCCATTGTCCGATCGTCCAATTCTGTTGGAAAGATGTGCACAGGGATTTTTGAGTGTCCGTTTGATTTTGCTTGAACAGCTAACCAATAGACTTCCTTAATATATTCATCAGTGATTGGAACACAGCCGATCGTAACACATCCGCCGTGTATAAATATATCCGCCCCAAGTTCGCCTTTTTTGCCCAAAATCCTATCTGCATGGTTTGGATAATTAATCCCAAGCGATAGATGAAAGTTGCTTTTGGGATTAAATCTATCGATATAATAGAAACCCTCCGGAATTTGCAAGTCGCCCTCACGTCTTTTGGGTCCCAAATTTCCTGAAGTGCGGCAGATAGCATAGCGTTTCACAAGTTTGAAAACGGCATCGGATGTTGAAAATGCCCAGACTTCCAAAATCTTTTCTTGTTTGAAGACTCGGATAAAGAGTTTCCGTGGTGGATAGGGGATATCCTGGTCTGCGAACAGGCTGCGAAGTGGACCGTCTTTTTCTTCAATAGCTGCCCGGACGCGCGGGTATCTTCGCTGTTTGTCCGCGAAATTTTGTGAGTTCGTTGGCTGGCAAGCGCAGAGCATCGTAAAGGTGAGGGAAAGGACAATGTGTAGTTTCATAACCTCATATTGTGTGAAGGATTTCTAACCCCAATGCCTGTTTTAATAAATCGGGCTTACAAGGTTTCCCTGCTACGGGTTCGAGTTTTCACAAGCCATATTATAATTG
>VXXH01000137.1 GCA_009835515.1 Candidatus Poribacteria bacterium | reverse complement strand
AGACTGGAAACCCAAACTAACAGTTTATGCTACAAAGATGTCCACTTATTTATGGACTTCACTATAAAGTGAGGATTCCGTGGCTGTTGTCAACCCATCGGATGTGGTCCGTGTGTTACCACACCCTGTCGGGCGTGTGCGTAGACGGCATCTTGAATCTCAAGTATCTTTACCGCATCAGCAACCGTCGGCTCAAACGTGTCGCCGTCACGGATTGCGTCAAACGCGCTGCCCATTATCCCCTGTATCCGCGCGCCGTGTGAGATGTCCTCGCTGAACTGCACGCCTTCGGTTGTATGTACTTCAATCAAGGGTTCACCGTTGCGACCGTATTGCTCAAATACCGATGCCTTTGTTCCGATGAATCGGAAGAAGTGATCGCCACCGCGCGTGCCGGACGGGTAGTTATAACCGGATTCAATAATGCCGGTGATACCGCTCTCCGTGCGTAGGACACCGATACCGCTATCCTCGACACCGCGGTGATACATGGCGTTCGACATGACTCCGCCGACGACTGTAATGGGTTCATCGCCGACGAACTGGAGGAATGTATCAATACCGTGTGCTGCCTCGACTGCCCAGCATCCACCACCGGATATGCTCGGATTGTTGTGCCAATAAGAGGGTGTCGGATCGTAACGGGACGGCGGTCCGTTGTTGAGTCGGCTGTTATATAACGTCAGGTCTCCTAAGCTGCCATTGGCGATCATCTCTTTAACAACACTCACGATTCGGCTTGCCCGGTTAGGCAGCACAAGCGCACTGAATACGTCGTGTTTTTCGGATGCTTCCGCGGCGGGACGCAGCCTGTCTGCACAGTCGGCAAACGGTTTGTCCAAGAGGTAGGGGATACGCCGATCGACGCATGCCTGTACATGATCGCCCATTTCAATGTGTTTACCAGCGACGAGGACAGCGTCCGGTTTGCTTGTGTCGAGGCACTCGGCTGCTGTCTCGAATCCGGGACATTGAAAGTCGTCCATCAACTGTTGTCGAGGTTTGGCTTCGCTGTCCATGACCGCGACAATCTCGTGTCCGAGTCCGTGCGCCGTGCGCGCCATGCTGCGTCCATGGTGGCTATAGGAAAGTACTGCTAATTTCATGTTTTGTCTCCTTTAATAGTTTTCAGTACGATTTTTTCTGCGAAAAAATCTTTCGGTTAATAGTTGTCAGAAAGAATAGTTATCAGTTTTCGGTTCGGTTTTTTCTGCGAAAAAACCTTTCAGTTATCAGTAGTTTTCAGTTATTGGTTATCGGTTATCAGTTAAGAGGGTTCTTGGAACAGTTCCGTTCTCTGTGAAGGTCCACAGTCCCGTAGGTTGGGTTGAACGGTGTTAAGAAAGCAGATGTCGGTGTGCCAATACCCTCAAATCCAACTTGTCGTCCTATACATCCGAAAACGCAGTGAAACCCAACTTGAGACCCACAGGTGCCCGTAAACCGCGAAGGTGTTGGGTTTCTCTCGGTTTTCTGTTTGGCGTGCCATCTATGGGGTGGGCTGAGTCTTGTGTTACTTTTCAGTGTTTTGGGGGTATCCGTTCAACCCAACCTACGGGAGAATACTGATAACTGAGTGTTGATGGTTATCTGTAGAACGAATACATCTGCAGTCCTGTGAAGAGGCGGATGAGTACCCATATACCGCCTATCATGAATTCACCGAGAATTAGTCCCAGGAAGAGCGGATAGGCTTTGCGATAGAGACGAATCCCACCGACTTTCAGTAATATCGTTTTAATGCCCCAGCTGAGAAATATTGAGAACCAGAGTCTGCCGATTGTCGATTTTTCGCCAGCGACGAGGTAACCCGCGGGATGGAAGGGCCAGAACGGGAACACTGTCCGGAGCCACCAGAGAAAGCCTGTGAAGAGTGCGCCGATACCGATGAAAGTCACGGCGGCAGCGTCGGTTTCCGTAGGATGTGAGATCCAATTTTGTAGGAGGTTGTACCCACCCGTGCCGAGATCACTGACGACACCGATATTGTATCCGACGAGGAGGTATGCCCAAAACGACGCGAGAATCCCTACGACTGCTGCAAACATCATCGCTACGATGAGTCTACCGGAACGCATGCCTGACTCCTCCGCGAGTTTGAAACCTTCGAGTGTATGCGGCATCGGGTTTGCGCGGGAACCGCGATTGAAGGTGAGGTAGAGACGCATCATCGTCAAACTACCGTGCGAAAGGATTCGGGTACCGAAGATGTCGGTAAGGATACCGTGCGGTGTTGCGTAGGTGCGGATCGTCGGCGGCCCGACTTCGGCACGGATACGGGTGAGACTCATGGATAAGAGGTAGTAGATAAGGAAATAGAGACCGATTGTCCAAATTGCCATCCCGCCTCGGTGTGAGAAGACGAATAGAAATATCAACCCACCCACTAATCCGAATGCTGCCCAGCGGTAACGCATCGGTTCTCTGCTGTCGTCGATTTCACCGGGTGAGTGGTACCCCCGAAAGATGTGCTTCGCAACGCGGAGAAAGAAGCGTCGTCCGCCCCAGAGCGCGAAGCAGGAGAGTACGAGGTAGCCGCCCATTATCTGTTGCCAGTCGTAAGGGAACCCCGGCATAATATCGAGTCCAAGCGCGCTGCCCAATATCCGTTCTGCTTTCCAAAACCAATAGAAGAACCAGACAGAAAATGACATCTCTAACGGCATGAGGTAGGCGAGTCCGACAGCAAATGAGCGGATATAGATAGGTGTCCACCCGATAGAGTTCCACGGTTTTTGGGTGAAGTATTGACCGATCTCGGCGTGCCGTACCGGGATTTCGGGGAGCTCGGGGAAGAGGACATGTATACCGTTGATGAGGTTGATACCGCCTGCAATCGCGAAGCCGAGCCACATCATTTTCGACTTGAAGAGTCGTCCATCAAGCCTCGTCATCTCCAGTGGCAGCTGCACAATCGGATAGGATAACCGTTCACTCTCAATCCACTGTTTTCGGAGGAAAACATCGATACAGATCATCACCCAGATAAGGACGGTCAGGAACACCGTCCACCAGAGAATAGGACGTAGCCATCCGAACAGATGGACCTTCCGATAAACCGTGCTTTCGCCATCGTAAAACAATTTCAGGCTTGCTTCGTTGTTAGAGGTCAGCCACGCGGGTAGGTGTCGCCAGAAGAGTTGTTTCCATTCGTTTTCGGGGGTTGCGAACCAGTAACCGTCGGAGATTGTCGGGATGACGGTTTGCATCATATCGTGCCCCGCAATTGCTGAGGAGAGCGAGAGCATGGCGAAGACTGTCAGCAGTTCACCCTGTCTGAAGGCGCGCTTTGGCAGGAACCGTTTTAGCAATAGGTTGAACGGGATGAGTACCATCAACGTGATAACCACGTTGTAGATGAGCGACATCGTGGTCGGGAGGGTGCTCCAAAATTTGAGGTGGTTTGCCATGATGAAGTAGGTATTCACCGGAAT
>VXXH01000240.1 GCA_009835515.1 Candidatus Poribacteria bacterium | reverse complement strand
AGGTACAGGTTTGGGGTTTTCAAAAATTCGCCAAGTGCTGCCAGAGCCTTAGGAAACATTTTCGGCAAACCCCCTATCTTTCAAGTACCTTAGCGCGGCTTTGATAGGGTTTGTTTTAGCTATTGATGGAAGGCCGCCATGTGATTGATGATATTGGATGATCCCTTCATCAATTTCTCGCCTGCTTGCTGTTTTTCCTGCGAATAGTTCTAAGATAATTGCCATGGCGATTTTGGGTTTAAGGCGTGCCCCTTTATATCTATAATTTGGGTACATGTTATCTATTCCTTCCTTTCATCATCAAGGATCGGGTTGACTTGGTACATCTCCGAGTTTTAAACAGGAATACGATATAACATATCAATGACATTTTGTGGGTTCTTCATTTTGTATCAATACTTGTAAAATGTGCTTTAGCCTTCTCAGTTTCTGTAAGCGAAATATGGAACATGCCCTGATGTCGGGTTTCGACGTAAAGTCGATCGTTACTGATAACAAAGGATTGTATTCTGCTCGGAACCTCTGAGGAAAGCAGTTCCCACTTGCTGTTATGAGCATCTAAACGATAAGCACCGCTACCACCGATACCATAGATTGTTGTATCGTCTGCAGCGAATTTGTCTATAACGATGGGCATACCGGTTTTATCCGTGATGACCTGCCAATGTTCGCCAGTTTGTGACATCAAGACACCTGTATCTGTTGCCAGACAAATCGTTGAACCTGCGAAGGTAATCTCTTTGAAATCCGCAACCGGGATCGGCAGCGTTGAGGTAATGTCTTTCCAGTTGTTTCCACTGTCAAGGGATTGAAACAATTTTCCATTAGATTTACCAGTGTAGACGGTTTCACCTGAAACAGCCAATGTAGATTCCGAATCAATATCGACGAATCCTGTGTCCGTCCATTCGGGATCACCGGGTTTCCATTTGAAAAGCCGCTTCCTATATTCAGCGTAAAATATCCCACCACCGACGGCGAAGGCTCCAATTTTTGTGCGCTTTTTTCTCAGTAGACGGAACATATATGATGGGGCAGTGTTATTATCTAATACTGCCTCGGTTTCAAAAGCGGGGATACCGTGAATGGGGATGAGTTTATCGCCCACAGCGGATGAGCGAAAAATACTCGGTTTGCCCTCGCGAATCGAAATGGCATAGAAGGCGTTACGGGCGATTGTTAGTTTTATGTTCGCATAAAAATCGGTATTTAATTCGGACGTTTGCTCGTGCCTATTGAAGTGAGCACTTTCCCAAGTCTCACCCCCATCGGTTGACTGGACAAGGTCTCCCCCGATATGCATATAGAGTCTACTATTTAGGGCGATCAGGTCGTGGATTTTGGGACCTGTCATCCCATTTACAAATGAATGCCAGGACGCACCGGCATCGGTTGTGCGGCTGATCCCGAATGCATTAGCTTTGTAAAGTGTCCTTTCATCGGTAGCGATAGCTGGGAATCTGGATGTCATATATGAACTGATGTTAGACCCGAGGGGGGTCCAAGTTTTACCACCATCGATGGATCGAAAGTCTGATACTCCGAGAACGAAGAGCGTTTTCCCTGCGGCGAGGATCTGTATAGCAGAAGCGAGGTTTATCACTTGGGATTTATCTATAGGTGTTATTTCAGTCCATGACTCTCCAAGATCGGCTGAGTGGAAAACCTTTTTTTGTAATGTTTCAGGGGTCGGTATGTTTGGAAATGATTTATTGGACGCCGAGTAGACGACATCAGGTGCGATTCCGACATAGAGGTTGTTTTCGTCAACGGTCAAGGCGTAAACGGCACCGGATGTGTCAGTAAGCAACTGTTGCCAGTTATTTAAAACGAGGCGATAGAGTCCTCGGTTTGTGCCAGCGAATACGGTGTCTCCGATTGCAGCGACTGTATAAATCCGTTTTCCTGCTAATCCGTTGTTTAAGGGCATCCAATGTTTACCGGCATCGGTAGATTGAAAAATACCTTTTTCTTGAAGAGCGAGATACAGCGTTATGTTTCCTTGTGGATTGTGTTTCTGGCTTGCATCGGTGACGATGAGTCCACTGGCGATGCCTTGGGGGCGCTGTCCAAGAGGATTCCACGTATCACCACTGTTTCCTGAAGCGAGCACCTCATCAGCGGAAACAGTATAGAGGGTGCCTTGGTGCTCTGTCATAGGTACCCGGTACTGTCCGGTGGGGATATCAGCGTTAATAAGCACCCATGTTGCCTCGGGTGTCAACCTATAGAGACCCGTTTTTGCGGCAGCGTAGACCGTTCCATCAGCGGCTTTAAAAATGTCATAGACGACACTACCTTTTGGTCCGATTGACTGTGTCCATTGTGAAGCGGAAAAGTTGGCTGCATCGTCGTTCCATGCGTTTGTGGTAAGGGTGGTTTGCGAGGTTTGCATGCCAGCACCGTTATTTTTACTCGGGATGATCGTTCTACCGAGCTGATTCCGCACATCAGGTTGTGCGACAATCTCAATAAGGATAGGTTCATCAACGAGTTCAATGGTAGGTTCAGATTGTGCGTCAAAACTATATGGCTGCTGAAACCGGAGCAAGTATTGACTACCCATACCCAAGAGTATCACCAATGCTATTGCAGCACCGAAAGCTGCCCAAGGGAGTAACGGTTTCTTAGCGGGGGGTGTCGGTGTCGGACTCAGGTCGGCAATGTGTCGCATGACGTTCTCAATGAGAGTGTCAGACAATTGGACCCCGTTAAGCGTTTCCTGCACCAATCTTTCTTCTTCTTTTAAACGCTTGCGGGCACGGCGAATTCGGCTCTTAATTGTATTCACCGACACACCTAAGAATTTGCCGATCTCCTTTGCTGTCATTTCACCGAGATAGTAAAGCGTCACAACGGTAAGTTCACTTTCCGGTAGCTGCTCTAGGAGTCTTTTGGCAAGATTTTGCCGACGCTTTGTGTTTTCAGCTTCACGCTGATACGATATATGATGTGCGTAGGAGGCTTCTTCAACCTCTTCTGGACGTGTATCTTCTAAGGATTGCATATTCAACTTGTCCATTTTAGTTTTATTCCGCTTTATCCAATTAATGCAGCGTCGATTCGCGATGACGTAAAGCCATCCTTCAAATCTGTTTGGATCCTCTAATGTCCCAAGTTTTTTGTAGGCTTGGATAAAGGTGTCCTGAGTAATTTCCTCTGCAATGTGAAAATCCCCAATTTTCCGCCATATAAGGGCATGAACACCTTTTTGGTGTTTCTGCATTAATATGCTGAAAGCCTCGTCATCGCCAGATAGAATTCTACGAATCAGTTGAACGTTGTCAGCTACCATCAAAATTCTCCTTGCTACAAGTTAATTTACGGCTATATGCTTCTGGATAGCAAATGGACAGGTTCCCGTGATATTGCCGCTACTCAAGTTGATGTAAAATATGCCCGACATGTGTGATGGTATCGGTGAAATTTAAGAGC
>VXXH01000184.1 GCA_009835515.1 Candidatus Poribacteria bacterium | reverse complement strand
TGCATGAAAAACTTGACTTGAAATTGTAAATTTGATACAATACCTTTATAGACAGAAAAAAATAAGGAGATAGAGATTTGCAGCAAAGAACACCCATTGAAGAACAGATTGATCTGCCTTTCGTAGAATCGCTACGGATTAGTTTTCAGAGTTTGAAAATCCGTTTTGGTCGTTCAATAATCACGACAGCAGGCATTACACTGGGTATTGCGTTTCTGGTTTCGGTATGGACAAATAACGAAATCGGAGTCGCGTTACAGGAGAGCGGACGACAATCAACAATTAACACTTTTGAAGAGACAACGGAACAAGGCATTTCCACAAAAGATATCTGGCTCATTGTTATGTCATTGATTGTCTGTGTGGTAGGTATTGCCAACTCAATGTTGATGGCAGTAACAGAACGTTTTCGCGAGATTGGCACAATGAAATGTCTCGGTGCGTTAGATGGATTCGTGGTTAGACTGTTCCTACTTGAATCAGGGTTTCAAGGGTTCTCTGGGGCACTTATCGGTGCGCTCATCGGAACATTAGGTGCGGTACTTTTAGGACTTAAAGACTATGGGTTAGATTTATTTTTTTATTTCCCGTTATTACCGGCGCAGCCTGAAAACGGACCGATGCAGCTCGGCGTGATTGTCGTTATTTTGCTTGGGTGTATACTCGGTATGATTTTGGCAGTGATTGGTTCATCGTTTCCAGCGTGGCGTGCTGCGAAACTCCCACCCGCTGAAGCGATGCGTACCGAGGTATAGGCACGGAGGAAATTATGGCTGATATCGTTGTGAAAACTGAAGATGTTGTCAAAGAATATCGTATGGGTTCAAATATTCTTCGTGCTTTGGACGGCATCAATATTGAGATTGAACGTGGCGAGTATATCTCGCTCATGGGTCCCTCCGGTTCCGGTAAATCCACGCTCTTTAACATGATCGGCGCGCTCGACCGACCGACAGAGGGTCAGGTCTACATCGATGGGCAAAATATGTCCCAACTTTCCCAAAGACAGATTGCAGCGTTTCGGTGCCACCGCGTGGGCTACATTTTTCAGAGTTACAACTTGCTGCACGTGCGGAGCGCGCACGGTAACGTAACGCTGCCTATGATTTTCGCAGGGATTTCTGAGAGAGAACGCAATGAAAAAGCGGAAAAGTTACTGGATATGGTCGGCTTAGGGGACAGGATGTATCACCTACCCGATGAACTCTCAGGTGGTCAGCGTCAACGTGTTGCTATTGCCAGAGCACTCGCGAACGATCCAAGCATCGTCCTCGCCGATGAACCGACAGCGAACCTTGATACCATTACGGGCCGCGAGATTATTGACCTCATCAAACGTTTGAATACAGAACAAGGCGTTACTGTAATTTCAGCAACACACGACCTGAAGATGCTTGATGTCTCTGACAGGATTGTGGACATCCGCGACGGCCTCGTGGAGCGTATCAGGAATCGCGATGAGATTGAAATCGAAGTCGGTGAAGTCGGTGGTGAGGGTGAGTAAAGCACCGCTAAATCTCCGACAAAAGGACAGGACGATTTTCGCGTAGCGATTTCAAGGCTGCGATACCGATCACGACAGGTGCGCGACCGTCCGTCGCTGTAACGGGTGGCAGTGTATCATCCCGAATGGATGTAAAGAAGGCTTGTAATTCCGAGAGAAATGCCGGTTTGTAGCGTTCCAGAAAGAAATATGGAGGCGATGCGGCACGGCTCCCCTCACTGCCGCTGAAGGTAACAGTATCCGTCGGTGGATTCGCCGCCGTAACCATCCCTTTTGAACCGAAAACCTCAACCCGCTGGTCGTAGCCGTAGACTGCCTCCCGACTGTTATCAATTGTCCCGATAACGCCATTCTGGAATCGTAAGGTGATAACCGTCGTGTCAATGTCGCCTGCCTCGCCAATTTTCGGATCGACGCGCACGCCGCCTGCCGCGTAGACCTCAATAACCTCGTCCGCAATGAGATAACGCGCCATATCGAAATCATGGATCGTCATGTCAAGAAAAATGCCGCCTGAGACCTTGACGTATTCAATGGGCGGAGGTGCTGGGTCTCGGCTCGTAATACGCATGATGTGCGGTTCACCAATCTCGCCAGAGGCGACAGCCTCACGGATTCGCTTAAAACTCGTATCAAATCTACGATTGAAACCGACCTGAAACTTCACGCCAGCCTTTTCTATAACCGCCAAGGTTTCGTCAATCTGTTCCAAGTCAAACGCGATCGGTTTCTCGCAAAAGATGTGTTTCCCTGCCTTCGCGGCGGCTTGGCTGATCTCGACATGTGTATGCGTTGAGGAGGTGACAAGCACGGCATCAATCCGAGTGTCTGACAAGAGTGTGTTATAATCGGTTGTCACCATCGGGACATTATACTGTTCAGCAACGGATTCAGCAATGGGACGGTTCAAGCTGGAAATCGCGACGAGTTCGGCTTCTGGTATATTCTGGGCGAGGTGTTCAATGTGAAGCTTGCCGATGCGCCCTACCCCAATAACACCTACACGAATTTTTGAAGAACTGTTCATCAAAAGCCTCCTAACTCCCATGCTGTACGTTTATTGCCATAGAATCGAATTCAGATACCGCAGATTTCGCGCTGCGCTCTCGTAAGGACTACCCATCCCCGGTAAGACATCCTGCTCTACAACGATCCAACCGTCGTAATCCCGATTTCGCAATTCAGCAAGGAACGCCGGAAAATCGACATCTCCTTTGCCGAGTTCACAAAAAACACCGTTGCCGACAGAGATAAAGTAATCCCACTCATCTTCCCGAGACCGGGCAGCGATGTCCGGATGGCAATCCTTGAAATGGACGTGCCAGATCCGGTCCGCGTGCCGAGCAAATGCTTCAAGCGGATCACCGCCACCGAATCGGTAATGCCCGGTATCGAAACACAACCCGACAAGGTTCCGATCCGTGCGTTCCATGAGTGTGTCAATCTCTGCTGCTGTCTCTATGTATCCGGCGCAGTGCGGATGAAAAACGGTGCGAAGTCCAGTTTCGTCTTTCACCGACTGCGCGATACCGTGCACACCCTGTACAAACGTATCCCACTGTGCTGGTGTTAATCCGTGTTCAGGTCGGACGCGGCCGGCATAGTGGGTGCGGAGTTCTGTCGTAGCGTTGTCGTCTGAAAGCACGATGAACGGCGTTTTTCCGCCGACATCTGCTAACAAGCGGGCGTGACGCAATGCTGTTGCTTCCCCCGCTGTGTGCGTTTCCGCATCTGCGAGTGCGACACTTACAAATGCACCCAACAGCGTTAATTCTCGCTTCGCAAGTTCGTCGCGGAGCTGCCCTGCATTCGTCGGCATAAAGCCCCAATCGCCTAATTCAGTACCAATGTAACCGATGGCGTGCATCTCGTCTAATACTTGGGCATAACCGGGGGCATCACCGTTCAATTCAAACTCAAGCACACCCCACGAAC
>VXXH01000296.1 GCA_009835515.1 Candidatus Poribacteria bacterium | reverse complement strand
ATAATAAACAATTGGGCACGGTAAATGACATTATACATCTAAGCGGAAGAACTTCAGAAACGCCACAGTTGTTAAAACGATCGCGAAAACACAGAGCAACAGCACGTCAAACATAGAATACTCCAATGCCTCTTTTAACGAAGCCCCTGTTAAGTCTGGAGCTGGCGGAATTTTTTCTGCTTCTGATTTAGAAGAAGCTGCGGAAGGATTCATACGCGCCATCGCACGTCCTGTCAAGTGTCGCATCTGGGCAAGGGCATCATCTGAAATATCCTTGAAATAGTCTTGATCAAGTTGATTATAATAACGGTTACCCGTTTGAAAATATGTATCTCGTTTTAGTTTCCCCGTCTGTGCTAAGTTCATAGCAAGGTAGATTAAAGAAGCGGTCGGTGTGATTCGCGAAAACGTCTCGCCCAGCTGCTCCTGTCGGTTCTGTTCACGCTGATACTCCCGGTCAATCTTGTCCGCTTGGTTCTGGAATTTTTGCCGGTACTCTTCCTCAACAGGTGCTCTGAGTCCAGCCAATTTCTCTTGGACCCCCTCTGTCACGGTAAATTGGCCTACACCAAGGGCTTCAAGCATTTTTTTGTTAATTTTTTCCTGCTTTTCTTTCAAGAGATCATTGCGAAGTGCTGCCTTTTCCATATAGACGCTCTGCTCCGTTCGGGTGGGAACGATGATTTTCGCTGTGAGGAATCCAACGCGTGGTAAAATCAACACGGCAAATACCCAGATGCTAAAAGCAACAATGAGTGCTGTCTTCGCATTGTCAAAGTAGGTGGAAATCACCGTTCCTATCGCGAAAAAAACCGCAATGTAAAGCAACGCAGCAAGCGTTAAACTGACCACCCTCGGGAAAATAGCAGACTCACCCAAGGGAAATCCTTGCCAGACAAGCAGCAACAAACCTAATAAAAACGATACCAAAAACGGAACAACGAACACAAAATAGCCACCCATTAGTTTTCCCAACAAGAAACGATCGCGCGGGATAGCATTCGCTAAGGTTAGACGAATCGTCCCTGTCTCTCTTTCGCCAGCGACAGCATCAAACGTAAACAGCAGTGCCAGTAGACTGAAAACAGTGCTAACAACAAAAAGAAAATCGAGATGTCCTAAAGCATAGGAAAGGGGCGTTTGTGTAAGCCCTGTGGTACTTTGCCTTATACCATTACGTGTCATTCCGAGATAGGTGGGCAGTGCTTCTTCTAATCCATTTGCGAAGACACTCAATGGTGTCGGTTTGAGGAAAAGTTTGGAAACTTCCTTGTCTGGATCCTGTGCGTCTGGCGGATTCTCTTTGGCTTCAGTACTCGCACGTTTGACCGCTTCCTGATAGTCCACCTGATTTTGGCGGTGATGCCGATAACTAATAAAAAAGGTAAGGGGGATCAGCAAAACACACATCAAAAGCAGCGCGACAAACCGCGCACTTAGGATATGGTGCATAATCTCTTTTTGAATCAGCGTCATCAACATTCAACATTCTCCTTCTCACAGACGAGATTCCTAACCAGTCGCGTTGCCCACTACTTTTTAGACGCAATTAACTTTTCAAGCTTTCGCGAGACGCTTTCTGGATCAAGGTCTACAGACACATCTTTGACAACCAGTTCTGGATTTAAAATCAGCGTTACCAGCTCCTTATCGGATTCCGATGTTTCTCTTTTAAGGAGGGTCCGTATCTGGTCGTTTTTGTCAATCCAGATAGGTATTGAAAGTTGGTGTTTATCCTTGAATGCTTCAATTGCTTTTACAGCATCAGAATCACTCGGACTAATGCCAATCGCTTGCAACACAGAGGCATCATAGTTTTCAAGCCGTTTCTCCAATTGTCTTAACTTCGGTCCATAGGCATCAGAATTGATTGAAAAGATATGTAAGAGGATGAATTTGCCGCGAAATGTCTCTAACTTGACAGATTTCCCTAAAAAATCGGTCAACATAATATCCGGCATCGGTTTATCCAACAGATGTGCCAACGCCGCCGGGGCTGTGGACGTTGGTGATGCGAACTCTAATTGCTTAAGAAGCGATTGCCCCTCTTGTGATTCAAGAAACGCTTCGCCAAATTGTTCTTTTAACTGCTCGTGTAAGTTGTTGTCCGATGGGGAAACTTTCAGAATAGTAGTGCTTGCGACCTTTGGACCGTTTTTAAGAAGATCCTTTTCCATTTGCTGCCTGACTTCCGGAGGTAAGTCACCCGACAGTTCAGTCTGTATAGGAACGCTTTGCGTCATCTTTACGGTGCTGTTATTATAGACAACGCGTTGCGGTCCATTCCGATAGATTTTTCCACTGACACTTAGATTCAGCAAGTGGTGTTCGCATCGAACGACAGCAAGCATATCACCTTCCGCTTCCAACAGAAACCGCTGCCCCATCTTCTCAGAAGGACGAATTTCATAGAGATAACTACACGGTAACCCCGGGTCCGACGCAGCTTCTGTTAAAACACCAGGTTTACCATTCGTTACGTCCGCAGGGCAAAGCAGCACCTTTTCATCAACGTATTTTGGCACAAGCCCTGAAAGCCATTCTACATCTTCATTAGTATCAGCACGATAATTTTCGCGGGCAAGGTTTAGCTGCCTTAAGTTCTCTCTGCATTTTTCAATCTCTTTGGAATTTTCAGAAGTATGTTTTTCTCCAAGCGAGGCTAACTCGTGAGGATAGGCATCTGCCAATAGAAATCGGTTTAAACGAACTAATGCCTCTCCACTCTCCGGATTCTGTCTAAGGAAACGCTTGGTCTGTTCGCTGAACTCAATATCCGTAAAACCTTGAGCATCGTAGAGCGAACCTGCTTGAAGAAGCCGATTCAAATTTGCAATCAATGCTTTCTGCAGATCTGGAGACGGACGACTTATACCATCATATTTTTCTAAAAGTTGCTGTGTCTCAACAGACAACTGTGCAGCTATATATTGGGATATGACCGCACGCGTGTCTTGGAGTTTCACCGCTAAACTGCCTACATCTTTGATATCCTTTGCCTCAAAAAGGAGTTGACTCGTATCAGCGTGCAGAACACCCTGAATGCCTATAGTTATCAATAAAGTCGCAAGCAGAAAGGTTATGATTCGACCAGATAGTAGAGATTGGCGGTCAAAAACCTTCAACCGTAAAATTATTTTTAGCATACTTAAAATCTCCATGTGCATAGGATGCTTATAGAACCAAAATAAAACCAGCAAGTTGCTACAATTTTCAACTGGATTTCTGCAGTAAAACTTCTCAGGAGTGTGTTACCACGTTACACACTGTTTACCCAGACAAGTTGCAACAGACAAGATTCTAAAGAATTTGAATGCCAAGGATCTCGTAGAACCCACACATATCCAATAAGGCATTTGACGAAATAATACCAAAACCAACCAGAAACAGAACGTAAATGTTGGAAATCTTCCAATGTCAAAAATCGGTATATCCGGTGTACAAC
>VXXH01000762.1 GCA_009835515.1 Candidatus Poribacteria bacterium | reverse complement strand
TAGAAAGTAACGACATCCTTGACTTTCATCACGGTGACTTCAAGTTGCTCTGCGACGTATTTCATGACAGCAGGTGTAATGTAACCTGCTTGTCGTTGTGCGATATGGAGCGTTGGCAGCATCGCTGCTTCTTTAATCGGATATCGCCCTATCAACTCGTCGAATTCACGTTGATTTTCTTCATTAAACTCGAAAGGCGTTTCGATTTGAATAAGTTCATCTGACATATTTTTAATTTTCCTTGCGGTTAAAGGACGTGGTTTGTGCTTTGACGCTTTTCGCTCAAAAGCCGCCCCTCCACTTCGTTTCGGGCTTGCGATCTTAGACTGAGAAGAGAATTGTAAGGTAAATTCAGTTAAGTTTCCGCCATCTCCTGAAACCCTGTCGTATTTGTGGACTATTTGACTGATGAGCTGGATCTTCCCATACCCGTTCAACCCAACCTACTTACTGACCAGAAATTCTCGTAAAAATGTTACACCAGTGTAACCTTTAGTGTACAAAGAGTATCGGCATAAACCCTGTAACTACAAGGGTTTATCGGTGTTTTTTTGTATCTGATTTTCCGCGGTAAAAAAAATAATTTGGCGAAAAGTGTAACATTCTGCGAACGCTTCGTAGATGGCTGCTCTTAACTGAAATCACCAAATATCGTCCATCTTAGTAGTTGCCGTAAAACTGAATACGGTTGCCTTCTGGGTCGCGGATATCGAAAATGGCATGCCCATCGTCGTTCTCAAGTTTCCGTAACCGTTTCCCTTTGGATTTTATGTGCTGATGAATGGCACTCACGCTTTCAACCTGAAACATCAGTTTTTGTCTCCCTTCGTTGGGTTTGCTGGCACTATGGAGACACAACGTGCAAGCCCCTGCATGAAAACGGAAAAACCGGTTTTCTGGGAACGGCTGGTCTTCGTCTGGCACTAATCCGATAACGTCCCTATAAAAAGCGATCACGGTCTTCATGTCTTTGACGAAAAGCATAATGCCTGTGAGTTCCATCGAATCCTCCTAACATAGATAACACGTCCTGACGAAGTTACCGATCTAATTCTCCCGCGATGACGTTCAAACTTCCCAAGACAGCCACAGTATCGGAAACCATTCCGCCTTCTAACATGAGGGGCAGTGCTTGGAAGTGAAAGAAACTCGGTGGACGGATACGGATACGATATGCAGTTCCGCTACCATCGCTGACGATATAGAAACCAAGTTCGCCGTTCGGTGATTCGGTCGCACAATAGTGATCACCTTTTGGCGGCTGCACACCGTGTCCATCCATAACAACTTTGAAATGATGAATTAAGCCCTCAATATGTCCATAAGCATCAGACTTGTCCGGCATCGTGATCTTGTTATCTTCAAGGTTGACGGGTCCATCAGGGATATTATCCAAGACTTGGGTAACGATACCACAACTCTGAATCATCTCCTCCATTCGGACGAGGTATCGGTCATAGGCATCCCCGTTAGTTCCGACAGGTACATCAAAGGTGACTTCATCGTAACTGGAATACGGTTCAGCCTTACGGATGTCGTGTGCTATACCGGTGGCTCGGAGGCAAGGCCCCGTTAGTCCGTAGCTAATTGCATCATCGGCAGAAATGGCACCAACACCTTTTGTGCGATCCATCCAGATCCGATTCTTTGTGAGCAGCGTATGGGTCTCCTTCAATGCCTTCGGGAAGTTGCTGACGAATTGTCGGACATCTTCCACACAACCATCGTAGAGGTCACGGAGAACACCGCCGACGCGTGTGTAACTTGTCGTCAAGCGTGCGCCGGTAGTCTTTTCAAAGATGCTATACAATTTCTCACGTTCACGGAAACTATAGAGAAATACGGAAAACGCCCCTAAGTCGAGTGCGGCGGTTCCTAACCATAAGAGATGATCGGCGAGTCGTGAGAGTTCCGCCATCAAAATCCGGATGTATTGACACCGTTTCGTGACTTCAATGTCGAGGAGCTGCTCAACAGCAAGGACATATCCGAAATTATTCGACAACGGTGACAGATAGTTCATGCGATCTGTCACAACAATATACTGGTTGTAATCCAAGTGTTCACCGAGTTTCTCGAACCCGGTATGCAGGTAGCCAGCATGTGGTGTCGCTTTCAAAACGGACTCACCATCAAGTTCCAACACGATACGAAGGGTGCCGTGCGTTGCCGGATGTTGTGGACCAAAGTTAAGAACCATCTTCTCGCCTGTGGCGCGTTCCAGCCCACCTTGCATAGAATACTCCTTGTAAATAGTTGTCAGTTATCAGTTATCAGTTAAGAACTGTGACGGTTGCGAATCATAAGGATACCATAAGTTCCTCTGCCCTGACAACCGACCACCGATAGCCGATAACTATTAAATCTACCTATTCTGTTTATCAAAATTAAAGCGTTCGCGCTCGCCGCGTCCGCGGAGCGGATAATCCTTTCGGAGCGGGTGTCCGTCAAAGTCGTCTGGCATCAAAATCCGGCGGAGATCGGGGTGTCCGTCAAAATTGATACCGAACATGTCGTAAGTCTCACGCTCCAACCAGTTCGCGCCTTGCCACAATCCAGTGACAGATGGAAGACTCAGGTCGTTTTCATGTACAGGCACTTTTACGCGAAGACGACACTGCCCCTGATAGGAATAGAGTTGATAGACGACCATGAACCTTGCGTAGTCAAACTGCATCAATTCGGATTCCATCTGCGAATTATCGACTGCGGTGACATCAACGAGGAAAGTATAGGCGAGTTCGGGGTCTGTTTTCAGATATTCCAAAACTGCGTAAGCCTGCTCTTTATGGATAACCACAACGATAGTCCCCCGCGATTCATCCTGTGCCAAGAGGGCGTCTGCGTGATTCGCCTCTAATTTTTCAAGAACAAGAGGTTTTGGTTCCTCTTCGACTTGGTTCTCTTCACTCATAAACTGACTCTACTCCTTTAGGCGAAGCACCACTGGTGATCTTCTGCTGTACCTGTAACACCGCATCAATAAGATCTTCGGGTCGCGGTGGACATCCGGGGATATAGACATCAACAGGAATAAACTGGTCAACACCTTGAATGAGGGTATAAGTATCAAACACACCGCCGCAGGAAGCGCATGCGCCCATTGAAATTACCCACTTCGGATCGGGCATTTGGTCATAGATCCGTTTCAGGACAGGCATCATCTTGATAGAAATTCTGCCGGAAACGATCAGCAGGTCGGATTGGCGCGGTGAAAACCGGATCGCCTCAGAGCCGAATCGGGAGAGGTCAAACTTGGAAGCCAAGGTCGCCATCATTTCGATGGCGCAGCAGGCGGTACCGAACGGCATTGGCCACAGAGAGTTCTTTCGTCCCCAGTTGACGACTTTATCAATCGTCGTGGTGATGATGTTGCCATCCGTTTCCGCGGCACCTTGTCCAACAAAATCTAATCCCATGTTAAGCCTCCTTTCTTCCAAGCATAGATATAG
>VXXH01000677.1 GCA_009835515.1 Candidatus Poribacteria bacterium | reverse complement strand
TTCTGTCGGTGGTGTATCGTTTAGTCCGGATGGACAGACGATCGCCGGTAATGATAACGAAACTATCCGTTTATGGGATGTCCGGAGTGGGGCACTACTAAGAGCATTCACAGGGTATGCCGGCGGTGTCAACAGCGTCGCCTTTAGTCCGGATGGTCGGATGCTCGCAGATGGCGGCTATGATAACAAAACTATTTATTTATGGGATGTGGACACTGGCAGCCTTTTGCACACCCTCACAGGGCATACGAGCGGTGCTGTTAGCGTCCTGTTTAATCCAAATGGTCAGATGCTTGCCAGCGCGGGTTGGGACCAAACTATTCGTTTGTGGGATGTCCGGAGTGGTGCCCTTCTACAGACGCTCGCGGGGCATACGGATTATGTTAATAGTGTTTCGTTTAGCCCGGATGGACAGACGCTTGCCAGCGGGAGTTTTGACCAAACTATCCGTTTGTGGGATGTCCAGAGTGGAAATCTCTTGCGAACATTCATGAGGCATACGGATTATGTCCTTAGTATGTCGCTTAGCCCGGATGGTCAAACGCTCGCCAGCACAACAAATAAGGATGAAACTATCCGTTTATGGGATGTTGAGACTGGCAATCTTCTGCGCATCCTCAAGGGGCATACGGCGGAGGTCGATAGCGTCTCGTTTAGTCCAGGTGGACAAATGCTAGCCAGTGGGAGTGGAGATGGGACAGTCTTGTTGTGGAACCTCACACCGGAATAAGATTTGGTGGAGGAGATTTTCCCTGATCGTTTTTGTTGAAACGTATGCTCTCGCGTAAATCTAAGCCAAACGAAAGGATTGCTTTATGAAAGTATTGATAACTGGGGCCAGCGGTAGACTCGGCGAGTTTGTGATCCGAGAATTAGCAGCGGAACACTCGCTGGTGCTGATGTCGCGCAGAACACCGCCCGATGAATTCTCACACTTGCCCTTTATTCAAGGAGACTTGAACAACTTTGAGGATTGTCAGCGTGCCGTTGAAGGCGTGGACGCAATCCAACATCTTGGTGCGCAGCCGGGTCCCGTTGATCACCCGGATTTACGGGCAAGTGCGGAAGAGAGAGGTATCTCCTTCGATGCAACCTTCAAAACGAACATGCTCGGCACCTACTATCTCATGCAAGCCGCAATTGAGGCAGGTGTCCAAACGGTCGTGATGTCCGGCAGCAATTGTGCATTGGGACACGGCTTCCGAATCAGCAAAACCCACATTCCGATAGACTATCTACCGATAGATGAAGAACACCCTTGTTACCCTGAAGATTCCTATAGTTTCTCTAAACGTTGTGGCGAGGACTTGTTGGCGAGTTATACTCGGGCATACGGCATCCGCACATACATTACACGTCCGGCAGGTATCAGTCCAGAGGAACGGCGAAAGCAGATGGCAGGAAATGCCAAACCGACAACCGCTTGGACACCGTGGCTCTGGTGTTGGGTAGGTAGTGAAGATGTCGCCAGCGCACATCGTCTGATTATGGAAAAAGCAGACACCCTGCCGCCGCATGATATCTATTTTCTCAACGCGGATGATACCTCAGCATTAGAACCTTCTCAAGAACTGGTTGAGCGTTTTAAACCTGAATTCCTTCCAAAAGTCAAAACACTTCAGGGACATCAATCGTTTATCAATTGCGACAAACTCAAAAACGCTGTTGGGTGGCAACACGAAACGTCGTGGCGATAATAACATAGTTTCTAACCCTTTGGAGGAATATTATGGCAACTAATGACAGAGTCAGGATCGGTGTCATCGGTGTAGGGAGTATCTCTGTGCGCGGCATCCTTCCGCATCTCACACAAGACGACGTTCAAGATAGATTACAGGTAACCGCTGTCTGTGACCCGGTTCCGGGTCGGGCACAAGCCGCCTCTGAAAAATTCAATGTCCCACACGCGTATGAAACCTACGAAGCACTCTTAGCGGATGGACATGTAGATGCCGTTACGATTGCTTCGCCTATCGGTTTGCATTACGAACAGGGCAAACTCGCAATTGAACACGGGCTGCACGCACATTTCAATAAGACGATGACAACCACCGTCGATGAAGCGGACGACCTGATTGAATCAGCAGCACGTAAAGGTGTGAAGTTAGTCGCTTCCCCTGGGCAGATGCTCCGTCCAATCCACCAAGAAATTCGCAGACTCATTAACGAGGGTGCCATCGGAACATTAACATGGGCTGCCACGGGTTCCTCTTTCGGACGATACCACGAAAACGAATCCGTTAGACACGGCGACGACATGCTTTCTAATATCAATCCTGCGTGGTATTTCCGCAAACCGGGCGGCGGCCCGCTCTACGATATGACCGTCTACGGTCTGCACACGATGACGGGTATCCTCGGACCTGCGAAGCGTGTAACGGCGTTCTCTGGCGTTCGCGTCAAGGAACGTGAATTCCGAGGCGAGATGCTCCCCTGCGATATGGACGATAACACCTTTATTCTCCTTGATTTCGGCGATGCCTTCTTCGGTTTTATCTACGGTGCCGCAGCGGGACACGCTATCAAAGGCGGGTTAGCGATTCATGGAACAGCCGGAGCGATTGAAGGCAGCACCCTTAATGGAGAACCGATTGACGCACCAAAAAGGGAGCTACCGCACGTCGTGGGACCGCATCCTAACATTCAGGAATCACACGTCTATGAGGATATTATGCAGCTCGTAGACTGGATACGTGAGGATAAACCGACAATTGTCACTGCAGAGCATGCCCGACATGTCATAGAAATTTTTGATGCTGGCTACCGGTCAGCAGAGACAGGGAAAGCACAAGACCTACGCACTACATTTTGAAGGAACAATCCTTATGCCAGAAGCTTTATGTATTGGTGAACTTCTTATCGATTTTGTTTCCACAACACCTGATGTAACACTCGCCGAAGCACCTGGATTCGTCAAAGCCCCCGGTGGCGCGCCTGCCAATGTTGCTGTCGGCTTAGCCAAACTCGGTGTGGATGCTGGGTTCATCGGCAAAGTCGGCGCGGATGCGTTCGGTGATTTTCTACGTGAAACGCTCCAACAGAACAGTGTTGATACCGCGCATCTCATCGCAGGCGAAACCTCTCGGACGACTTTAGCCTTCGTTGCCACGCGTTCCGACGGTCTGAAGGACATAACCTTCTATCGGCACCCGGGTGCCGATATCCAACTCTCTTCCGATGAAATTGATACCGGTTATGTTCAATCTGCGAAACTGTTTCATTACGGCTCTGTTAGCCTCAGTCATTCGCCGAGCCGAGAAGCAACGCTCCATGCGATCAGGTCAGCAAAAGCGGGCGGCGCACGCCTCTCCTATGACCCGAACTTGCGATTGATGCTTTGGGATAATGCCAAAGATGCCAAACGTTGGATCTGGGAGGTGATGCCCTACGCCGATGTCGTCAAAATTTCAGATGAGGAGTGGGAATTCGTTACAGGTGATGCAGATTTGGAA
>VXXH01000161.1 GCA_009835515.1 Candidatus Poribacteria bacterium | reverse complement strand
GTAAAATTGATCAAGTACGACTCTATGAGAAAACCTTGACAGAAGCCGACATCCAAAAAGTCATGGAAACACCGCAGGATGTAGAAGCACGTGGAAAACTCACCACAACATGGGGAAAAATAAAAGATCTATAAGAGGAATTTGCATGGCAACCCATCAGAAACGCCCCGTCGTCCTCATCATTCGGGACGGCTGGGGCAATAATCCGTACCCCGAATTTCAGCACGCGAACGCCGTTCATCTCGCAAAAACACCCGTAGATGATTGGCTTCGACAAAACTACCCACACGTACAAATCCATACCTCCGGTGAAGATGTCGGTCTACCGGCAGGTGTTATCGGCAACAGCGAAGTCGGGCATCAGAATATCGGCGCAGGACGCATCGTGAACCAAGAACTCCTCCGCATCAGCACCATGATCCGCTCCGGTGAATTTGCTCAGAACGAAGTGCTTTTGGAAGCGATCGCCCATGTCAAAAGGCACGGAACACATCTCCACCTCATGGGATTGGCAAGCGATGCTGGCGTTCACAGTTCACTTGAACACCTCTACGGGCTGCTCAGGCTCGCGAAAACCAACGGACTCAAATCTAACCAAGTCTTGATTCACAATTTCAGCGATGGACGTGACTGCCAGCCCGACCTCGGTATCCAATTCTGTGAGCAGATTGAAGCGAAATTGAAAGAGATCGGTATCGGTCAGATAGCCTCCGTTGTCGGACGTTATTACGCAATGGATCGGGATGACCGATGGGAACGCGTTGAAGTAGCATATCGCCTCTTAGCTGAAGGTGTTGGCGATCCTGTTACTTCTGCTACAGATGCTTATCGTGATTATTACGAAAACCCTGATGACAACAATCGCAAAGGGGATGAGTTTGTGCGTCCGAGTGTGGTTGTTGGAAGTAACGGCGATCCACTGCCGCGTATTACTGACGGAGATGCCGTTGTCTTCTATAACTTCCGAGGCGACCGTCCTCGTGAACTTACCAAAGCCTTTTGCTTGGACACTTTTCCGTTTCAAGCGGAAGGGAAAGATGGTGTAACACGAGAAATGGGTTTTAAACGGAATTGCAAACCTGACGTTAAGTTTGTTACAATGACAGAGTACGAGCAAGGGATGCCTGTTGAGGCAGCTGTCAAGAAACCGCCCAAAATGAAGAATACACTTGGTGCTTATGTCAGCGAAGCAGGACTCACACAATTCCGATGTGCAGAGACTGAGAAATTCCCGCATGTTACTTTTTTTTTGAACGACTATCGAGATGAACCCTATCAAGGTGAAGATCGGCAAATCATCGCCTCTCCACGTGACGTAACGACCTACGACCAGAAACCCGAAATGTCCGCACCCGGCGTTACCGCAGAGATGCTGCGCCGGATCGACTCCGACAAATATGACCTGATCGTACTCAACTATGCCAACGGCGACATGGTAGGGCATACCGGTTCTCTCCCAGCTGCCATCAAAGCCGTTGAAGCAGTTGACGTGGGTGTCGGGCGAATCGTTGACGCTGTGCTTAAAAAGGACGGCGCGCTCATTGTCACCGCCGACCACGGGAACTGTGAGCAGATGATCGATCCCGAAACCGGCGGTATCCACACCGCACATACGACGTATGACGTCGATCTCGTCGTTGTTGATAACCAACGCAACGGACAACAACTCCGTGAAGGTGGGAGGCTCGCAGACATCGCACCGACGGCACTCCATCTTCTCGGTTTAGAACAACCCACTGACATGACAGGCGAATCACTCATTTATTAATAGCATGTGTTAAACAATTGCAAGGGGCAAAGAAAATTCTAAAATGAATGACTCTCAACAACATCGGACCACAGTAGATGTTGATGCGGCTGCTGAACAAGACGCAGAATACGATGTCAGAAAGGTTTATTGGTTTTTCATCGGTTTCTGTGGAAATATACTCGGAATCCTTATCGCTTCTGTGTATGAGCCGACTCCACCTGCCTCGAGGCTCCTTGGGAAATCACCTGAATATGTGGCTTCGTATACGGATAGTTACAAAGAAAAAGGTCGAAGGATTCAAGTAAACCAATCCGGAATTGGATTACTTATCGTGTTCGGCCTCGCGATTCTATTTGCTGTTATGACTTCTTGAAATGCACCTAACTCAACAAAATGATCGAAATCTGAGATTTTTCGCTCCAGTGAAAGCGTATATGACGAATCAGATTAATTTCGTGTAAGGAGGTTTTGGCATGTCTACACTAACTGACCAGCAAGTTAGCGACGATTTCAGGCTATTCGCTGGAAGTGCGAACCCAGCATTAGCAAAAGAGATCGCCGCGATTTTAGGCGTTGAACTCGGTAAAATTACAATCGGTCCGTTTCCCAACCTTGAAACGCGCGTTCAGATTGAGGAAAGTATCCGAGGCACGGATATCTATGTCGTGCAGCCTACAAGTCAACCTGCCAACGAAAATTTGATGGAACTGCTCATCACAATTGACGCCATGAAACGAGCATCAGCCCGGCAGATTACCGCGATTATCCCGTATTTTGGATATTCCCGTCAAGATCACAAAACCACAGGACGCGAACCGATTAGCGCGAAACTTGTCGCCAATCTTTTGACGACAGCAGGCGCGAGTCGGGTCATGGCTCTGGATCTACACGTACCACAGATACAGGGCTTCTTCGATATTCCTATGGATCACCTGACTGCCGTGACGACTTTGGTAAACTACTTCCGCGACAAGCAGGTCGAAAATGGCGTAATTGTTGCCCCTGATGCAGGTCGTGCCAAGTTAGCAGAGAAATACGCCGATATGCTTGGACTGCCGTTAGCGATCATGCACAAGCGACGCACAGGTATCGATGGACAGAGCGTTAAATTCGTCGAACTTGTTGGTGATGTCAAAGGTAAAACCCCAATTATCACCGATGATGAAATACAAACGGGCGGAACTATTCGTCAACAAGCCATGGCATTAGCGGAGGCTGGTGCAGAACCCGCTTATGTGAGTATCGCACACCCTATATTGGTCGGTCCGGCGTTGGAGCGTCTTGATCACCCATCAATTCGTGAAGTGGTTACCACCAATACGATCCCTGTGCCAGCAGAGAAGCAGTTAGATGGGAAAATTAAGGTGCTTTCTATCGCGCCACTCCTCTCCCAAGCCATACTCCGAGTCCATCAGCACCGCTCGGTTAGCCAAGTTTTCAGGGAACAGCATCTCGATTTCCCTGTGTAATCTCAGGTGCCCTTCAATAAAGTGGCAATAAAGTGGTCGTTATTGAAAAATTGCGCTTCCTATGTTTACTGTAGAAATAGATGATTCCGATACTGTACCTCAGCCATTGCGGTTCGAGCATCGGTGGAGGTGAAAAGCAACTCGCTTATCTTGTCACAAATATTGATCGAACGCGCTATCACCCCCTTGTCGTCTGTCCTGATGATGGTGTTTTTGCTGAGCATCTAAGGCGTACTGG
>VXXH01000713.1 GCA_009835515.1 Candidatus Poribacteria bacterium | reverse complement strand
GGTCCGTAGTAGGCTTGACCTGTTTTGATATTGAAGGCAGTGAGAATGCCGTTGTTGCTTTTCAAGAAATAGATTATATCTTTATAGAGAAGCGGTGACGGCACGTAAGGTGTATCCCGGTTGTATCGCCAGACGATGGCTTCAGAGTCAGTAATATCGCCTTTTGCTTGTGCGAGATGAATCGCCTGAAAGTCGCTGCCCCGGAAACCGCTCATAAGATAAACGTACCCATCAGCCGCAACGGGTGAAGGGATGCTATTAGCGGTCAAACCGTCGCCGTCCCATAAAAGCTCGCCGGTTGCCAGATCGTAACTGCGGACACGGTTTGTGCCTGTCGTAATTACCTGTGCTCCGCCATCGGACTCAACAACAATCGGCGAAGACCAGGTCGTTCTTTCATCGCGGTCGGTCTTCCAGAGAACATCACCCGTCCGCTTGTCAAGAGCAGTGATGAAGGAATCTCTCTCGTGATCCTGCAAAATAACAATGGTGTTGTCGTAGAGGACAGGGGAACTCCCTTCGCCGAATGTATTTCTCTTATACATTACGCCGATATCTTTTTCCCACTTCACATTCCCCATCATATCGACACAATAGAGTCCACGTGAACCGAAATAGGCGTAAATGTGTTCGCCATCAGTAACCGGTGAGTTTGAAGCATAAGTGGCATCTTGGTGCGTACCTTCGTGCGGTGTGATCGCTTTGAGTGTCTTTTGCCAGAGGATGTCCCCATTGCTGCGGTCAAGTGCGATAAGATCGAATTTGTACACTTCTGCGACACCACGACCTCCGCGGCTCTCTTGAAAGAAACCGCTGAAAGGATTGCCATCATCTGCTTCCTGTTCTGGTTCTGGGGGTGCTTCGCCTTTGATTGCGGTCTGGATGAAGATTTTATCTTCCCAGATAATCGGCGCGGCGTGCCCTATACCGGGGATCTCAACTTTCCATCGAATGTTTTCAGTTTCACCCCATGTCGTAGGCGGGTTTGCATCAATCGCAGCGCCTGTCGCGTGGGGACCGCGCCAGTGGTGCCAGTTTTTCTCAAAACCCTCCGGCTGTGCTGCAATTGCCGCAACCGCCGCTAATGCCAAGATACATATTGTCAAAATTGCGATTCTTTTCATCTTCAATTCCTTTCTATTTTATTATGAGGGTAGGAGTTTCACCCCTACCGATGAAAGCGGGCATGTCTATACAGGTTAGGTTAAGATATCCTCAATAACAAGAGGTTGTGCCAGTTCACTGTTCGCTGCTTCCAGTTTTTCGCGACTGGAAACGGCACAGACCGCGGCTTTATCCCCGTTTTCCTCCAAGAGTTGAAGGAGTGCCCGTTTTACCTCAGCCGGGGTTGCTTCACGGAGTTGTGCATAGCGTGCCTCCCGCATCTCGCGCGTCTGCCCGACGAGGTGTTGACTGAGGGCACCACTTGCGGCCTGGCTCGGACGGATCGGTTTTTCACCATCTTTCGCCGTAGCGATAATCGCACGGTCTATGTCTACCTGCGTCCATTCCACCTGTTTAACGTAATCAACAGTCTGCTCAAAGACGTTAATCGTGCGAGCGACGTGTGGATCACGGAATGAGGACTGACACAGTACCGCTTCGTAAGGACTATAGGTGAACCTTGCCCCATAAGCATTGCCTTTAAAACGGATTTCACTCAGTATATAATCGAGCCGAATGAGATGCGCCCCGATCGTCAGCAGCGTTGAGTCCGGGTGCGAATAGTGCGGTGCCGGCATTACGTGCGCGCAGTGTGCAATCTGGATGGGACCCGCCAATCCTTCTCTCGGTGGTGTCTCAAACTGCTGGAACGCAATCAATTCAGAAGCAACAGGTGCGTCTTGCATCGCGCCGAGCCACTCACTGAGTTTGGTTCGCGTTGTTTCAAAAGCGGTATCTGAACCGGTAAAGCTGGCGGTCACCCGTCCACGTGTCAATAGGAAATCGCGTATCCCTTCTATGTGACCCATAAGGTCGGCATTAAGTTCGTCAAAACCGTTGAGGAGTTTTTCGCTGTTGCGGAGCTGTGGCAGACCGTAGATGATTTCAGCGAGATGTGCGTTCGATGAGAGTCCACGTGAAGCGTGATGAACCGCCGTACTCGAACCGTCATGAATCATCTCCGTCTGATATTCTGCGACGGCTTGCGTTAGCACATCCTGGAGGCGTTCGGTATCGCGCGGGTTCACAGCGAAAATCAGATCGTGGAGGACATCCAGTGCGGCATCCATTTTTCCATCAAGTGCTTTAAGGTTAAACGACATGCTCTGCATAGAGCGATTCGGATCAAGCGCGTGTGTAGAAAACCACGGTGAGCATCCAATACCGCCGGTGACGGACGATGTCCGCTGTGCCATCTCTTCATAGCTCATATCAGCGGCACCGAGTTTGCTAATAGCGTCAGCGTATCTGGGTATGTATGCCCAGAGGTGCTGCGGTAACCCTTGCAAATTGAAATTCAGCACAAGATAGTTAATACCGTTGGCGAAAACATCGTTGTGAAGCAGATCCTGCCCACCGACATTTTCAACAGTTGTGGGAATATGTTTCGGCTTTTCGGGAAGATCGCTAACTTGGAGCTGCGGTAGCTTTGCGAGTGCTTCCGGTGGATTCGGTACACCATTAAGACGTTCGAGTTCAGCGGCATCCGCGGCAATCCGCTGTACTTCTTCATCCGTCAGTTGTGCTCGAGTTTCCTTCATCCGTTCGACGAGTTCCGCATCCATTTTCGCCTGCATATCCCGATCAGGAGATAGGATATTGGTCAAGCGATGTGGGTTCTCAATGAAGTTTTCGCGGATAAAGTCGCTGAAAATTGATGGATTTTCCAGCCACTGTTGACGAACATCAGCGAACGTCTCTCTGATCTTTAGGAACGTGTCCGACTCTTTTTCATAGATCCAGCCATTGATGACGCGATAGAGCATACGGAGCGGGAACATTGAGGCAACTTCTTGATAATGATAGGTCAATTGTTGAAATGCCGCTTCTACCTTTTCGCTATCAATCGCTGAATCCGCAATCTGTATTAGGGTATCGGTGACCAATTGGGTGAACGCTTCAATGCGATCGGGTTCACTGCCTTTAAGAGCGACGTAAAAAATAGCTGCGGGACCGATAGAACTCGCACTGGCGGAAGCGATGTCGGTACCGAGTTTGGAATCAATAATCGCCTTACGGAGCGGTGCGGCTTCATTCCCCATCAGAATGAGGCTCAAAATCTGCCCCAAGACGACTTCTTGGACGTTAGTAGCATCCCCGATGAGCCAGCTGAGCATGAGATATGTCTTTTCTGTGAGCGGTTCATCTGCCCCAACGGGATAGGTATCCCTTACAAGCCGAGGCGTATCCCATTTGGATTGACGTGTGACCTCTGGTCGCAATGGACGCAATGCGGTACTTGCGGCGTTCCTCGGGATATTATCTAACTTATCAGCGAGGAAGGCGAGGTAAT
>VXXH01000317.1 GCA_009835515.1 Candidatus Poribacteria bacterium | reverse complement strand
TTTGAAACCGGAATGGGCATTTGGCTGCTAAACTATGGCAAATGCGATGATATCGAAGATATTTCTGGAAACGACAACCACGGTGAACTTCAAGGCGGAAAATGGATCAAAGGACCGGATGGCCCTGCCCTCAGTTTAAACGGCGTAAATGATCGGGTTATCATCGCAGACTCCGAGAGTATGTATCTGGAAAAGGCGTGGTCAATTACTTCATGGGTGTATGTCAACAAAACCGAGAACGGTTTTGGCCATATTCTCGGTAAAAGACCTGCGAATGGAACCGTGGCAAATTACGCCTTTAGGACAAGCGGCAATGGCACCGGTTGGGAAGCTTACTTTGCGCGAGACGGTTGGAAAGGTGCCTGGGGTCAAGGAAATGTGAAGAAAGATGTCTGGTTGTATATGACCGCAACGTACGACGCAAAGGATACCATCAAGATCTACGAAAATGGCGTTGAAATCGGTTCTGTTGGGGGGATGGGTAAACCAGGGCCCCAGAATGACACTGAGGTCAACATCGGCGGTTGGACTAACAATACCTCAGAGACACTTGACGGTATGCTCTATGAGGTCGCAATCTTCGCTTCCGTACTGGAAGAAGACGATATAAATGAGCTGATGGAGAAGGGGCTCGTAACACTCATGCCTGTTGAGCCTTCTGGTAAACTTGCCACGACATGGGCAAGCATCAAATCTCGGCAATAGATTAGGCAAATCAAGTGCAGCGGGGGTGTTCACTGAACGACTGGCTGCACATATTTGATATTTGCTTCAAAGAAATATCATGACCGAACATATTGAACGCGCAAGAACATTGAACCGCCAAGCATGTGATGACGTTGATCACGGACGACTTGATGCGGCGAAAGTTGCCTTAAATGAAGCCATTCGTCTCGCACCTGATTTGGCAGCACCGCACACTAATTTGGGGGTCTTGCACTGCTGGGAAGGTGAGTTAGACGCAGCAGTCGTCTTACATCTCAAAGCACGTCGTCTCGATCCGAATCTCTCGGCACCACATACCAATCTCGGTGTCGCTTACGCATGGCAAGGGCAACTTGATGCAGCATTTCAATCGCTTCAGACAGCACTCCAGTGCAACCCAAACTCCGCTGAGGCATATACAAACTTAGGATTCGTCTACATCTCCCAAGGAAAACTTGATAAGGCTATAAGCGCATCCGAAAAAGCAATTCAGATTGGCGATGGTGGTGAAGCACAGTTGAACCTTGGGCTGATTTATAGTTGGCAAGGACGGTTTGATGAAGCAATTGAACTTTATCAAAACGCGCTTGAAACCGATCCAACGCTGGCAGAACCTCATAATAATCTCGGACTCGTTTACCTGTTGCAAGGCGAACTTGCGCGTGCTATTGATGCATTCAAGACTTCAATTGAACTCGACGGTGGTGAAGAACCGCATACAAATCTTGGACTCGTGTACAGTTGGCAAGGAAAACACGAGGAAGCAATCGCGTTGCACAAGGCAGCACTGGATATGGCACCTGATTCAGCAGAAGCGCAGATCAACCTCGGTTTCGTTTACATCTGCCAAAATCGGCTTGATGAAGCAAAGGTTATGTTAGAAGGCGCACGCCGCAGTGACCCAGATTCTGGAGAGGCAAATACCAACCTCGGAATTATCCTCTTCCACGAAGGCAGCATTGAAGCGGCTGTTGCTGCATACAAAAAAGCCGGAGCAACAGCTGAAGCGCGCAACAACCTTGGCATCGTCTACCATCAACAAGGCAAACGCGATGCTGCAATCGCGGAGTTCAAAGCGGCGATCGCAGCCGAAGATTTACAAGAAGCACATACCAATCTGTCAATCGTGACAGGTAGTGTAGGAAATATAGACACGTCAGAACTCCAGATTTCGCCAATTGGCGCGCCAGTCGGTGTCCCAGCTGTATGGTGTGAATTCGTGAATTGAAAAACTAACACTATATTACCACACACCTCGCGCGACAATATATTTATGGAAAAACTATGACACAATTGCCTAACGTCCTCCTTATTCTCGCTGACGACCACGGTTATGGCGATATTTCGGCACACAACGGTCCCTCAATCCAGACCCCGAATATTGACCGAATTGCTGAACACGGAACACGGTTTACCAGATTCTACGCGAATTCCTCCGTCTGTTCGCCAAGCCGGGCATCTCTCATGACCGGACGCTATCCCGATAGGGCCGGGGTGCCAGGTGTGATTCGCACCCATCCAGAAAACAGTTGGGGGTACTTTCGACAAGATGCGGTCACGCTCCCTTCAGCCTTGAAACAGAAAGATTACCGTACCGCACTCATCGGTAAGTGGCATCTTGGACTCGAACCGGAGAATCACCCTTGCAAACGCGGATTCGATCATTTTCACGGGTTCCTCGGCGATATGATGGACGACTATTACACACACCGCAGACACGATATAAACTACATGCGTCACGGTTTTGATACCATTGATCCGAGAGGACACGCGACAGATCTCTTTACAGAATGGAGTATGGACTTCATTCGCGCGCAAGCACAGTCGTTTGAACCTTTTTTCCTTTACCTTGCCTACAACGCGCCGCATACGCCGATCCAACCGCCTGATGAATGGATTGCGCGGGTACAGGAACGCGAACCCGACATTTCACCACAACGCGCAAAATATATCGCGCTCGTTGAGCACATGGACGCTGGTATCGGACGCGTACTCGATACGCTTGAGGACACCGATCAATTGTCCAACACGCTCGTTATCTACACATCTGACAACGGGGGCGCAATGAACGTTGGGGCTCACAACGGCCCGTTGCGCGGACAAAAAGGTGAAATGTACGAAGGCGGCATCCGAGTTCCCACGTGTGCAATGTGGCCGGGATACATCCAAGACGGATATGTTACGGATCAGGTGGCGTTGCTCATGGATCTGTTCCCGACGATATGTGAAGTGGCGGGCGCATCAATTCCCCAAGGCATCGAAGGACGCTCAATGTGGCAAACGCTCCAAGGCGAACAGCAGGACTTCTCGGAGCGTGTACTCTACTGGCTACGCAGAGAAGGTGGACAACGGTTTCTCGGACAGTGCCAACATGCCGTCCGGCGTGGGGACATCAAATTGTTGCACAACAGTCCCTTTGAACCGTTGGAACTCTACAATCTATCAAGCGACCCATTGGAAACAACGAACAACGCACAGAAGGAGACTGCACTCTTCAGAGAAATGAGCCAACTCTTTCAAGCAGAAACACAGAAGGCGGGGAGTGTACCTTGGCAACAGCAACAATAAACGCACTTAATCCCCTTGTCCGAGCCTGTTGCGTTAGTTCCCATTGGTGAGGTTTCGACCGCGCCCACCCATGAAGATGTATGGATTCCAAACCGCTTGCCTCATCGCATAAAAATAAGCTATACCAAACCTAAGCTGTTATTTTATACCTTCATTTTGATTAATTTGCTGGATCATGATATTATTA
>VXXH01000042.1 GCA_009835515.1 Candidatus Poribacteria bacterium | reverse complement strand
CCGTTCCAGTGATAAATGATGCACATTCTGAGACAAGGAACACAACGAGATGACCCACCTCACTCGGTTCACCTAATCGTCCAAGCGGATGCTCCGCACCACGTTCCTCCCAGTATTCCTCAAGCGTTCCGGGTGAACCCGCTGCCTTCCAGGCACGTTCCCCTTGTGCACTCTTAATCGAGGTGAGGCAGACCGTGTTAACCAAGATGTTATGAGATAAAAGTTCTTTGGAAAGTGCCTTCGTCAGAGCGATGCCAGCGGCTCGACTGACGGAGGTCGGACAAGAGCCCGCGCTGGGCTGTTTGCCACCCGGATGCGTGATGTTGATAATCCTACCACCACCGTTGTTTTTCATGTGTGGGATCACCAATCGCGCACAACGAACAGCACCCATTAACTTAAGGTCTAAGTCATCGTACCATGTGTCATCGCTCATGGTTTCAAAATCACCACCCGCGGATCTACCGGCGTTATTAACCAAAATATCAATTTGCCCGAAGTGGCTCGCGGTTTGTCCGATAAAATTCTCTAATGTTTCCGGTTTCGTTACATCTGCACGGATTGCAAGGACTTCACCACCGCTCTGCGTACGAATCTCTTCAGCAGCATCCGCTAAGACCGTTTCACGTCTCCCACAGATCGCAACGTTCGCCCCCTCCTCACACAGACGAAGCGCAATCCCTTTGCCAATCCCCTCGCTGCCACCAGTGATGACAGCAACTTTTCCAGTCAATCCGAGTTCCATAATCACTCCTTTATTATAAATACCGCGTGTTTTACTACTGTTTTATTTTTTCAGCGAAGAAATTGCTTTCGGCACTGCCTTCAACACATCGCTTGCGACGAGTCCATGCATTCCCAACGCCTCTGCGGCGATGTCTCCCGCTAACCCGTGTATATAGATCCCAAGTATGGCTGCCGTTTCGCTTGAGAGTCCTTGTGCCATCAACCCCGCAATTATTCCGGTTAGCACATCCCCCATACCGCCTGTCGCCATGCCGGAGTTCCCAGTGGAATTGATCCACACGTCTCCATTTGGTAACCCCGTGACGGTGGGCGCACCTTTAAATACGAGCGTTAGATTGTGTTCACTTGCAAACTGCTGCGCCGTACGGATCCTGTCCGCTTCTAAATTGCGGACTGAAGTACTTGTTAATCGAGACATCTCACCAGGATGCGGTGTAAGAATCGCCTCTCTATCTAATAATGAGACAATTTCAGAGGCTTGCGCGATGGCATTCAGTCCATCTGCATCAATGACCAGTCGTAAGCCAAGCCCTTGTTCCGAATTCTCACGTACCAACTGGTGAACAAGTGCGACTGTATCGGGGTGTTGGGAAAGCCCGGGACCTATAGCGAGCACAGATTTCGTCTTTTCCGAGAATTCAAGAATGGCTGAGGTGGCAGATACAGATAGACTGCCAGCATCCGTTTCTGGCAGCGGAAGGGTCATTACTTCAGGCAAGAGACCTTCTAAAATTGGGTTCAAGTGTTTCGGAATCGCGAGGGTTACCAATCCCGCACCAGTACGCAAAGCTGCTTCACTCGCGAGTGCTGCTGCGCCTGTCATACCTGTCGAGCCAGCAACGACGAGGACGCGCCCGTAAGTTCCTTTGTGAGACGCAGGCGGACGAGGCGGCAGCCATTGTGATACTTCTGCTGTCGTTGTCCAGTTGACCTTGATACCTTGTGCATCTATAACCTGTTCTGGGAAACCGATGTCAACGATCTCCAACTTTCCAGCGAATTCAGCACCCGGATGGACCAACAATCCTCTTTTAGGCAAACCTATTGTTACCGTCCTATCTGCTCGCACACAAGTACTTAACGGATGCCCCGTGTTTGCATCCAGCCCAGAAGGTAAATCAACAGAGAGGATAGGTGTCGAAAAATTATTAAGAGTTTTGATGACAGTAGCGATTGAACCGCGTACTGTATCGCGCAGCCCCGTACCGAAAATGGCATCTACAAAGAGTTCACAACTCGCTAAGGTAGTAGGCACAGTCTCTGTGCCGTAAAACTCAATTTGTAACCCTAAACGTCTCGCAATCTGAAGATTAATCTCTGCTTCACCAGTGAAGCTCTCTACTGGAGAAACGAGAAACAGATGCACCTCGCGCCCCGCGTGCGCAAGTTGACGCGCGATAACCAGCCCATCACCGCCGTTATTGCCTTTACCAACAAAGATACCGATCCGTTGACATGTCGGATAATGCTGTTCAATGGCGCGGACGATGGCACTCCCAGCAGTCTCCATGAGAACAATACCGGGAATGCCGATACCTTCAATTGTGTCCTGGTCAATCTGGCGCATTTCCGCCGCAGTCACGACTTTCATGTTTTTCGTTCTTGTGTGAAGTGAGAACAACAAGCTTGGTTTAACTGCGACGTTAACATAAGTTCCGCAAGCCTACGTTGTCCGTTTGCTACTGCCGTTCTTACGTGATGTCGTGCTGCAGTTTTTCAGCAAGCACTAACAAGTGTGCTTCCATCTGTTGAGATGCCTGTTCTAAACTCTCCCGTTCTATCTGAACTTCCTGAACCCTTTCATCTTGATGAGTCTGGAGGCAGAAATTTAGATTTGTCCGGAGATCGAACAGGCTCTGTTGAATATGATCTTGGAAGGAGCCTTCTGGGTACATCCACCGTCTGCCTCGTGTCTGTCGCAAGTTGAAGTGGCAGTGTCCATTATCACCACCAAAGCAGTCAAAACGCATAATTTCATCGTCGTAGACATACAATGAAGCTGCTGGACCGCGTCCGCCTGCATCATCACGCCAATATCCCTCTAATCGGACGTTATCCTGTATCGGATATTCAATGAGGTCGTGCTTTTGATTCGCCATCTGTAGTCCTCCTTCGGTGCTTCTGCACGGTAAAACGCATCTATAGGAGTAGGTTTTTCAGAATGTATAAGGATTATCCTAAATTTAGTCTACAGAGGTATTCTACCATAACTTACCAGACTTTCCTACATTTTTTTCATCCAACACCTTTTCTACCAAAAATCTTGTAAAAAATGCGGTAAGTGACAAATTACTTGACAAAGTTTTGACATTAAGGTAAACTTTTTTTAAGGATGCCGCGTTTGGCGATCTACCTTATGTTCTTAGAATAATGCGCCGAGTCTTTGGTGAACTTCAAACGAGGTGCCTGAACGTACACCGAAAGAGAGAAAACAAGTCAACACAATAAAGGAGCGTCTTATGAAAGACCAGCTTTTTAACAGAAACACTTTTTTTTCTGTATTAGCTATTTTGATATGTCTGACGTTTACAACGATCAGTTTTACAACGATCAGTTACAGTCAAGATGGCGGAGAAGTTTTAACTGATGCTGATGCCGACGCTGATGCAGCGGCTGCCGCTGATGATGACGATGATGACGATCATGATCCTAAAAAGCAAAAACAATACCGTCTAAAACATATAAAGAAATCTCCGAGAAAACCAAAAGATAGATA
>VXXH01000028.1 GCA_009835515.1 Candidatus Poribacteria bacterium | reverse complement strand
TCTCAAACCTGCTGATACTAAATCTAAAACCGATGTCCCTTTCCTCGGGGCAATTATCAATACAAATATAGGAATAAAACATGCCGAAGTCACTCGTCGTTGTTGAATCGCCGGCGAAAGCGAAAACTATCAAAAAGATTTTAGGTAAGGATTACATTGTCGAATCCTCCGTCGGGCATATCCGAGATCTGCCGAAGGGAGAACTCGGGGTCGATATCGAAAACGCTTTTACGCCGAAATATGTCCTGATTCGCGGGAAAGGCAAGGTTGTAAAATCCCTGCAGACCGAAGCACGTAAAGTTGACAACATCTATCTTGCTGCGGATCCCGACCGGGAAGGTGAAGCTATCTGTTGGCACCTTGCTGAAGAACTCAAGAAGGCAAAGAAACCTATCTATCGGATCACCTACAACGAAGTCACCAAAAGTGCTATTTTAGATGCCATTGAAGCACCGGGTGAAATCAATATGGCACTTGTTGATGCGCAACAGGCGCGACGCATTTTGGACCGACTCATCGGATACAAAATTAGTCCTATCTTGTGGAGTAGCGTCAAACCTGAGTTAAGTGCGGGGCGAGTTCAGTCCGTCGCAGTCCGGCTTATCTGCGAACGGGAAGAAGCGATTGAGGCGTTTAAACCCGAAGAATACTGGACACTCACCGCTACCCTTACACCCGTTGAACTTGAACACCCGTTCCTCGCCAAGTTACATAAGATTGGCAGCAAGAAAGGCGAGATTAATAATTATGGATTCCGTATAGACGAGGCGCGCGCAAAAGAACTCGCTGCAGATGCAAAGACGCACGAATACATCGTCGAAAAGGTCCAAAAACGGGAGCGAAGGCAGAGACCTGTACCCCCGTTTATCACAAGTACCTTACAACAGGAAGCCTCTCGAAAACTCCGGTTTACTGCCAAAAAGACGATGCTTGTTGCCCAACAACTCTATGAAGGGTTGGATATTGGCAACGAAGGTTCGATCGGGCTTATTACTTACATGCGAACCGATTCAACTCGTGTTGCCCAAGAGGCACTTCACGCAGCGCGAGACTACATCAAAACAACGTATGGCGCAGAATATCTGCCGGGGCGAGCCGTTAATTATCGTGGCAAAAAGGGAGCACAAGACGCGCATGAAGCAATCCGTCCGACTGTCCCCTTACGCCTTCCCGCAGAATTGAAACCTCATTTGAACAGTGATCAGTATCGCCTTTATGAACTTATCTGGATGCGGTTCATCGCGAGCCAAATGAATCCCGCGATCTTTGATGCGACAACGATTGATGTTAAAGCTGGCACCTACCTTTTCCGAGCCACCGGTTCAGTTATCAAATTTGATGGATTCAGGCGTATCTACATGGAAGGTAAAGATGATACCGCTACTGATGAAAACGACTCAAGTGAAGAGAATGTCAATTTGCCTGTTCTTAAAGAGGGAGACACACTTAATCTCCGCAAATTACAACCGAAGCAGCATTTTACGCAACCACCACCACGCTACAACGAAGCGACCCTCGTCAAAATGCTGGAGGCGCAAGAGATTGGACGGCCGAGTACCTACGCCTCGATTCTTTCCACAATTCAGGATCGTGGGTATGTGAACAAAGAGCGCGGACGACTCTTACCTACTGATGTCGGTAGACTCGTCAACCATCTCCTAATTCATGGATTCCCCAATATCGTTGATGTTGAATTCACAGCAAAGATGGAGGAGCAGCTTGATAGCATCGCTGATGGTAAAGTTGCGTGGGTGCAGACTTTAGGACAGTTCTATCCACCGTTCCAAATTGCGCTCAAAGAAGCTCCCGATAAGATGTATGAAGCCCGAAAAGCGATGGAACAGGAATCCGACGAGACGTGTGAAAAATGTGGCGGAAGCATGATCGTCAAATGGGGGAGATATGGACGATTTCTCGGATGTGCGAACTATCCAGACTGTAAGAATATTAAACCCTTAAGTACAGATGATACGCCTGCACCAGAACCAGAACCGACAGAGATACCCTGTGACAAGTGCGGTGAACCGATGGTTATTAGGGTAAGCCGTGCCGGAAGTAAGTTTTTGTCGTGTAGCGCATATCCGAAATGCAAAAACGCCAAGCCGATTCCAATGGGTATTGACTGTCCTGAACCGGATTGTGGCGGATACCTCGGTGAGCGCCGCAGCCGACGTGGGAAAGTCTTTTACGGATGCAGCAACTATCCGAAGTGTGAATTTTCTACATGGGATAAGCCTGTGCCTGAAACTTGTCCAAAATGTAATGCCCCGTTTCTTGTTGAGAAAACCAGAAAGCCGAGAGGCAGTGAGACTGTAACCGTGTCGCTGAGTTGTCGCAAACCGGATTGTGATTATAGCAAGGAATAGTTATCGGTTATCAGTACGGTTTTTCTGCGAAAAACCTTTCAGTTATCGGTAAAAGAGGTTTTTTATGGCAGTAGCAGGAAGCGTTCCAGATACAATGTCTCAACTGAAAACTGAAAACCGATAACCGATAACTCTAAAAAAAATGATACAGGTACACCAAGTCAGCTTCAGTTATGATGAACTTAGCGTGCTTGAAAAGGTCAGTTTTCGCGTGGAGCGCGGCGAGTTCGTATTTCTTGTAGGTCCCAGCGGGTCTGGGAAGACAACGCTCTTACGGTTACTATACGCCGATTTGATACCCGTGGCAGGGGACCTGAGTGTGATTGGGCAAAAACTTGCCACATTGGATAAGGTGAGTCTTCCTTACTTTCGACAGAAAATAGGTCTTGTCTTTCAAGATTTCAAGTTCTTGGTGGATAAGACGATCCAGGAGAATCTTGCCCTGCCGCAGAAACTGGTAGGCATGGCACCCCGGGTAGCAAAAGAGAACGTCAACAAACTTCTGCATCAAATAGGTTTGAGCCATCACCAACATGCGCTACCCACTGAGATATCCAGCAACGAACGGCGACGATTAGCTATAGCCAGAGCGGTTATCAACAATCCAGTATTGCTGCTTGCTGATGCACCTACAGAAGGCTTAGATGTGCGACTTTCGCTTGAGGTTATGGCACTTCTCGATGCCCTTAATTTTCAAGGTATGACTATCTTTGTAGCAACCTCAGACCGAAAACTCGCTGAAAAATGTAATAAGCGCATTATTGAATTGCGAGATGGCGGTATCCATTGAGACAGGAGGAATAGTTATCAGTTATCGGTCATCAGTTACAAGAGGATTCTGATTGTTCAATATTTTTTCACCGTTGACGCTTCAAAAAGTAAAGGTTTGAAAGCGCGTGTTGTGCATCAAAAGCCAAAACTGAAAACTGAAACTGAAAACTGAAAACCGAAAATGCGCTATCGCCTTAAAAATGCCATATCTCATATCGCACGTGCTGGCACTTCGAGTCTGATAGGTATTGTCGGCATCGGATTCATCACGACCTTACTCGCCACCTTGCTATTAAACCACTTTTTCATTTTGCGACAATCTGATTTTA
>VXXH01000329.1 GCA_009835515.1 Candidatus Poribacteria bacterium | reverse complement strand
GGTTTATGAAGTCAATACTGCCCTTGATGACGATATTGAATTACTTAATCGTTTTCCAGAGGGTGATGGCTGGGTCTGTAAATTCTATATGGAGAATCCGAGCGAAAAAGGTGCGCTTCTCAGTTTGCGTGAATACGAGGCACATGAAGAGGAAGAACTCAACGAAGAGGAATACTTGCCAGAGACTGATTTTTATGAAAACGTTGAGGATTATTGAGTCAAAAACGTTGTCGTAAACAAGGGATCGGCGGCTGTCAATCTATCACGGAAGCAATAAAAATGCGCCTCACGATACTCAGTTTCGGCACTGGGAGGACAGCCTCGATCTGATAGCCTAAGTCGTTTAAGGGTTTGCTGAGATCTCGGAGGTCGATGAACCCGGCTTTTGGTGCACACGTCCGTAAGTTGGCTAAAATCTCCGCGTCTTGAGAGTTATCTTTGGTGAGATTGATGCCGTAAGGGAGGTCGGTTGCGATTGCGTCGAATCGTCCCCGCACCTGTCTGGCATCACCTAACGCGACATCTGCAGCGAGTCCAAAATGCTGAAGGTTCTTCGTTGTTGCCCCGATCATCCGTAGATTCAGGTCGTAACCAACAGCTCGGATGCCACTATGTGCAGCAGACATCACAATTGTACCGGTCCCACAACACGGGTCGAGTAGACTATCCCCCGGGCGTGCTACTAAATTGACAAGGACGCGCGCAAGTCGTGCTGGTAACGAACTTGAAGTGACGTAAGGACGTTGGTTGTGTGCAAGCCACATACTATCAGATTCGGAAAGGAGTCGTCCGAACCATATCTTTTCAGCTGTGAGAACGGCGATAAAGGTAACCTGTGGGCTGTTTAGATTCGCGCGCCCCTCAATGGCACTACCGATGTCCCGTGCAAGTTCCATAGAGTTTACCTTGAGACTCCGCGGTTTTTTCACAACAGACACCCGGAATTCGTCAGCGTGTAAACCTGCGGATTGGATGTCCGCAGAGAGTTCAGTAAGACTCCCTGTTTCAAAAAGGACTTCGCTACAACTCTTTAGATACGCACCTCGACGGACATCAACACAGTGTTCTGAAATTGCGATGCCGTGGGCGTTTGGCGCTGATCCTGTCAGGGCAACACACTCGGCACCGACTAACTCTGAGAGCCGATCTGGTATTGCTGTAAGATATAGGTATGTGGGTTTCGCTGGCAACCCCATTTGTGTGTAACACTCCAAAGTCGATATAAATTTAACACAGGACCGATTCAAACAATTTTATTGTATCACTATGAGAAGAAAACTGCAATCAGATACTGCAAAGGAATCAAGCTATTCAGTTTTCAGTTTTGCTGTTTTCATCGAAGGCCGCGATTCGGAGATCGCTCCTACAAGAAAACTAAATGACTATAGCAAAGGAATACTATGTCACAGACAGAAAAAGTCCGGATTGGACACAGTCCAGATTCCGATGACGCGTTTATGTTCTACGCGCTTGCTAAAGGACTCATTCCGACTGACCCTTTTGAGATCGTTCATGTTATTGAGGATATTGAGACATTAAATCAGCGCGCGCTCGCTGCGGAACTTGAGGTCACAGCGATTTCAGTTCACGCTTATGCTTATGTTGCGAAGGATTACGCACTCATGCCGTGCGGGGCAAGTATTGGTGACCGTTATGGTCCACTTGTTGTCTCCAAAACACCGATAGATACCCTTGAAGGTAAACGTATCGCTATCCCCGGCGAAATGACAACGGCTTATCTTACGCTTAGCCTTTTCCAACCCAATTTTGAAGCAGAAACCCGTCCATTTGATCAGATATTGGACGCTGTTCAAAAAGACGAAGTGGACGCTGGCCTCATCATTCATGAGGGACAGTTGACTTACGCACGCGAAGGGCTTCACAAAGTTATTGATTTGGGAGAGTGGTGGTATGAGGAGACAGGGTTACCCTTACCGCTCGGTGCCAACGTTATTCGCCGTAATCTCGGTGCTGAGAAGATACATCAGATTACCTCGCTGCTCAAACAGAGCATTCAGTACTCACTTGAGCACCGAGCGCGCGGGTTAGAATACGCGATGACCTATGCGCGTGACATGGAGACCGCGCTTGCTGACAAGTTTGTCGGCATGTACGTCAATGACTATACGCTTGATTATGGTGATAAGGGCAGGGCGGGGGTCCGTGAATTGCTCCACCGCGGTAACACTGCGGGGATTATACCGCACCGTGTAGATGCTGACTTTGTCACACTCTAATAGTCTCCTCAGTCTGTTGCTATCAAGGCGAGGTGCTATACTTCGCCTTATCTTCGCGAGACAAAATCATGAACACCAAACGCCGCCGACTTTTCCAGTTAGAAGACACTGACGGCAAGAAACTTGCCCATGGTGTGTTATATGATGAAGGAAACGTGCAAGTGTTGTGGCGGGTAGACCGTGGTTACACGGCAGAACAGTACGCGTCCCTTAATTTAGTATTGGACTTGATGCCCGGAATTACAGTGTTGCGCCTTGAAGATACCGAACCAGAATCAGAAAACGACAAATAGTAGACGCAATTGAGAACGGCGGGGTTTAGATGGAATCTCTACTTTTCTAACGGAGTCGCCGATCTCCGAGTTTAATAATCGTTCCACTCTCTTGAGCGATGTACATATAGCCGAGTCCATCTAATGTCACACCCTCTTGCTCATCACCGGGTAAGAGGTATTTACTTAAAATTGTACCCTCCCGATTCATCTCGACCAAAAGATTGGTTGTATCGCTAATTATTACCAATACATCGTCTTGAGGGTCGTAGGCAAGTCCTGAAATATCAATGAAGTTCATCTTGTAAGCGTTAATGATAGGGGCTTCTGATATTGCTGCTGTTTCGGAGCGGAGTGGTACCAGGACTTCACATACAACTGAGGGTTCAGCCGTCGTCTTAAGACTGAAGGATTGGTTGCCGACCCAAAATGTGCCGCCTTCCGGGTGCAAGGCATCCGGCACAAAAGCGATTGCCTCAATTCCCATACCACCTTTTTTTAGCAGTAGTTCCCCTTCAAAGTCTCTGGCGATTCTGAATTTTCTCTGAATCGTGAGCGTTTCCGGTTCGAGTTCTATGATGGCTTCATCGTCTTCAACGGCTGCATACAGCAAACCCGTACTCGGGTCCATTGTAATGCCTTCGATGTCAAGTTCATTTACCCCTTTTGCTTGGATGGATATCCCGTGTAGATTGATCTCATGGACGCTTCCGGAATCATCGGCGATAAACAGGCTCCGTCGGACCGGATGATAAGTAATCCCGGAGGGTTCTGCTATCTGTTTTTTTGTTATACTCCCAATCCAATTATAAGGGAGCGGTATCGGGTGTGCCTTCGCTGCCTGTTGTGTAGCAGACTGTTCCATCTGCACCAAGAAGTAGACGAGGAGTCCACTAATACTTATGATTAAAATGACGAGGAGCACTCTTTTGTAAGACATCAGGGTTCCTCCACGTTC
>VXXH01000525.1 GCA_009835515.1 Candidatus Poribacteria bacterium | reverse complement strand
GCCTCTTTCCTTTTCTCCGCGGTAGGGACAACCTCAGCATAATTCATATCCAAGCTTCGCTCACCAAGAACAGCTGTGCCAGCAGCGATAGCAGCCGGTGCAACTGCTGCGCCCCATCCACTTTGGAGAAACCCAGCTGCCTTATCTTTGAACACACCAACTTTTTCACCGACACCCCCAAGATCACCAATATACCGCTGTGCGAAAGAGAGATTATTCGGTGTAAATTCATCAGTAAAACGTTCTTTGAAAAAGTCCTTGGTTGCTCGAATAGCTGTCTGCTTCGCCCCTCTTATTGCCATATCCTTCAAAGCCCCCGGCACCTGTCCAACAGTATCAGAAATCGCATCAACAGGATCTTGACCCTCAAAGACACTGCCGACAACCACCTCTGGAATCTGCCATAAAAGATCAATTGTCCCCTTACCGAGCTGTTCCAAATATGTCGGATCACGCCGCCACAGATCAAGAGCAGAAATATCTCTGGCACCCCACTCAATACTCGCGCCATAAACCGATCCCATGCCTTGCTGGATCATGAATTGCTCATAGTCGATGCCCTCGAAATTCACATCTCCGAGCACCCGACCAAATTTTCCTCGCTCTAAACCACCGAGGAAACTCGCATCATGCCGATACTGAATTGGAATGACATAGCCTTCCTGTTCAACGTCCCGACCGACATTAAACCGTTCAACCAGCGATCTGAAAACATCCCGTGCTTCACGTGCGCGTGCCGCCTCGCGTTCCTGATATTCTTTGGGTTTCATCGGATCAGGCTTTATCTCAGGTGCATTGAAGTCTCCGAGTCGAACCGTGTCCTCTTTAAATGTCTGACCCGTCGGTGCATCAAAAAGCATCCCAGTGAAAGTGTCCGCATCGTAGATGTCCTCAAGAGACTTCACGATACCATAAGATTCCCCAGTTTGAAGGTACTGCTCTGCCCGTCCAACATGTCTAAACGCGTGTGGAAACTCCATTTCGAGACGCGCCACTTGTCTCGGTGATGCCATCGGCGGCGGAATCTCTTTTACATGCCGAAAAGCTTGATTTGCTTCTTCACGCGTAACATGCACTTTCCCAGTTTCAGGATCTACAAACTCTATCTGCTCCAAAGGAACAAGCGGTTCTTCTTCAACCTTAAGCCCTTCAAATTTCTTTGGGAAATAACGCTGCAATGCTCTTACCGCTGCGTCAGAAGCCATCGGGGGGCCCTTCGACTTCTCAACTGCTTTATAGTAATCAATTAAAGCGGTACCCTCAGCCTGTGTTGGACGACCTCTTTTCGCTATCGCATCAAAGTCTATATCCTCAATCGGCATAACTGGATATTCAGGTTTCCCGAACCTATCAGGATCAAACGATTGGAGGTATCTATAAGAAGCATCACTCATACTTCTTGGTTCATCTACACCAGCCGACGCATCCCTTCTTTGCTGCTGATAGTAATAGATGCCAAAAGAAGTCTCCTGTGGGCTATACTGATCGATTGGCTTATCAGGCGGAGTCCACCCTTGAGGATAACCATAAGGTGCCCCACCTTCTACCTGTGTTTTCAAGCTTCCCAAAAACGCCGTTGCCTTCGGTGATGTACCAGCCGGGACTTCCACATCAGACGGAGCATCCATTCGTTGCTGATAGTAATAGATTCCGAAAGAAGTCTCCTGCGGACTATACTCCTCAAGCGGTTTATCAGGCGGAGTCCAATCTTCAGAATAACCATACGGTGCTGTTCCCTCGACACGGGATCGCAATCCACCTAATAATGCGGTCGCCTTTGGTGATGAACCAGAAGGCACTTCCACATCAGACGGTTCATCTAATTTCTGCTGATAGTAATAGATACCCCAAGAAGTCTGTTCTGGAGACCATTCACCCATCGGCTTATCAAACGGAATCTTACTTTCATCATAGCCATACGGAGCAGTTCCCTCAACACGAGATCGCAATCCTCCCAACAATGCGGTCGCCTTCGGTGATGTAACCGGTGTTCCACCTTTATCTTGCCCTAATTGCTGCTGATAATAATAAATCCCCCAGGAAGTCTGCTCTGGAGACCAATCTTTTATAGGCGTATCCCAAGGCAACTTACCTTCGTCATAACCCGGCGGTGGCTTACCCGTCGCCTGTGCCTGTAGATTCCCTAACAAACCTGTTGCTTTTGGAGATGTTTCAGCCTTCTGTCCCTTTTTGTAATCGTCATAAGCATCAATAAGTTGTCCAGCCAAATCCTTAGAGATACCTTCAACCTTCATTTCAGGATACATCCAACGCAGAACATCTACCATTTTCTCCGTAGCCAGTTCATCCCCACTTCCCGATTTCCCTCTACTCCGTGAAAAGACAAAAGACTTCCCATCCTCACTCTGCTTTTTATTATATTCCACCAAACGGTTAATATCTTCGCGAGTCAACCTTTTCGGATTCTTTACACCCGCCTTTTTGTAAATCTCAGCCAAACTCGGAGACGTGGATTCAGCTTCAGGATCAACTTCAGATTCAACTTTAGGAAGAATCTTCATCTGATGCTGCGGCGGTGGCAGATCAATCTTCAATGCCTCTCCGATACCATACCCCGCCCCCACAAACAGGTTTGAACCGATACCGAGAAGCCCGTGCTGAAACTCCCAAGTAGAAAGTTCTCTCACACCTTCATTTTCCAAACTCCCTTCAGGATGCGGATCAAGCCACGGGTTGAAACCGGGAAACGGGGATTCCTGCACATCAAACTCAAAGCCACCGATATTATAACCTTCGCCTTTTCTCTCAACCTCGCCCCGTGTCCGCCAGTATGAATAGCCCGTCTCTGGTAAAACACCGAACATCCCATAGACCGTCCAGGGCACTACATCTTGGATTCCGGGTTCGCCCCTATTTAATTCGACTTCTTTAGGTTTATGAGCCTCAAGATCATAATCTTCAGACAAAAGACCAAGAGAATCCAACAGCCCCAATTGCTTTTGAGTTGCTAACCGTTGTCCAAGTCGCGCTTCATTCTCCCAATAATTTTGAACCGGATCCCACCAAGCCCAAAATGGCGCGTCAGGGATTTCAAATTTGTAATCTTCAGGCAAATATCCTTTCGATTTCGCCCATCGTAATTGTCCTTGCGTCGGCAACTGCGGATTAAAACGCGGTGCCCAAGGAGAACGCTTAGGTCGATACCTATCCAAAATAGATTGTGAAGGTTCAACGACTGTTTCATCAGGGGGAGAAATAACATCACGAGCCGCTGAATATAACGCGGGTGCCGCGATCAACGGATACCGAGACAAGATATTAGAAAACATTGAAACATGCATACCCGATTGCGTCAACGTATGCACCTGTCCCGTTTCAAGGAAGGTCTCTTTTACTTCCCAAGGCAAATTCTTTTTCTTTCCCAGAACCATCGACTTGAGCATTTCAGCGTGAAAAGAATCTTCACCATAAACATCGTCAAGTAAGTTTTCAGCTCTCGCTCTTAATCGAC
>VXXH01000165.1 GCA_009835515.1 Candidatus Poribacteria bacterium | reverse complement strand
TGAAATTGATAAACAGTTGCCTAAAGGTGAACGGTGGCATACCGATTTGCTCACACAGATGGTAGAACGTCACCCGGAACGTCCGCCTGTCATTTCCGAAGGTACCCAGCAGAGATTAGGGCAACTTCTCAGGTTCCGTCATAAGGTTAACAACATCTATGGCGATGAATTGATTTACGAAAAAGCCGAAGAACATGCGAAGTCAATTACCGAACTATTCACAACGGTTTCTGAAGATTTAGTCACGTTTATCAGTTTTTTAAGCGAAACCCACGAGTCAGATGAGAAACCATGAACCTCCAAAATCACACGGTGTCACATGGAAATCTATCGCCATCACGCTTGTATTGATTCCGTTTAATTTTTATTGGATCATCGCAGGCGAAGTCGGACTTGTCGGTTATGCGTTGAATACTTACGCTGTCCCGTTTTACAACGTCGTCTTCGTCGTATTCACCTTTACCCTCCTCAATCTCGCCGTTCGCCGCCGTCTATTCACCAATGCGGAACTTCTCACGATATACATCCTGCTCAGTACCGCCTGCGCTTTCCCGTCCATCACCCTGATGACAATCCTTGTCACAACCGTCGGGCACGCCTTCTGGTTCGCGACACCTGAAAATGAGTGGAAGCAACTCTTCTGGGATCACCTTCCGAGATGGCTCCTCGTAGACGATCCAAAGGTTCTGGCAGGTTACTATATCGGTGAAACCAACCTCTCCACATTGGACATCCTCAGTGCGTGGATAGTGCCAATCCTATCTTGGGCAGGGTTCATGACGGTCTTGGTACTCGTGATGTTGTGTATCAACGTCATTTTGCGGAAGCAGTGGGTTGAACGCGAACGACTCGCTTATCCAATCACTCAGATTGCCTTTCACGTCACGCATAACACAAAATCGTTATTTTCACACCGTATCACGTGGCTCGGCTTCGGCATCGCTGCATCCATAGCGATCCTCAACGGCTTCAGTTTTCTGTATCCGACACTCCCAACCTTACCAATTAAGCGGATCGGCGGTTGGCGCGGCTTTGGACACCTATTCACAGAAAAACCGTGGAACGCTATTGGCGGTATCAGTATGTCTTATTACCCATTTGTCATTGGGCTTGGACTGCTGATGCCGCTGGATCTCTCGTTCTCCAGTTGGTTTTTCTTTATGTTTTACAAGGCACAATTAGTATTCACAAGTGCCGTTGGACTGTCCAGCTTACCCGGATTCCCGTACATTGACAGACAATGTTTTGGTGCCGCGATCGGGATTTTCGTCTCTGTATTAGTGTTGAACCTTCGTCATTTCCGAGGTGTGTTCCGCATTGCGCGTCGCCGTACAGGCGAGGATGCCGATGAACCTGTTTCCTATAGGTTTGCATTGTGGGGTATTGTTGGTGGACTCGCGCTGCTTTTTATCTTTTCCAAGCGCATCGGTATGTCTCTCTGGCTGATTCCGATTTTTTTCGGAATCTATTTCATCATTGTATTGGTACTAACACGAATGCGCGCGGAGCAGGGGTTTCCCGTGCATGCGATGGAGAACATGCCGAACCACCATATCCTCGTTGACGGTTTCGGCACACGCACGTTAGGTACCAACAACCTCGTCGCATTGACACTCTACCGTTGGTTCAATCGAAGTTACACAAGCAATCCGATGCCGCACCAGTTAGAAGGCTTCAAACTCTCGGAACGTTCGGGAATCTCGACGAGACGCTTGTTCTTCGCACTGTTAGGCGTTTCAGGGTTCGCTGCCGTGATGGTATTTGGTGTGATCCTCTACCTCTTTTACACCTATGGCGCATTGAATATGAGTGGCAGTAGCAGTTGGGCAACAGGCTTTGGGGGACGCGTTTTTAACGGACTCCAACGGTGGCTCTATTACCCTACCGAACCGAATTTCTATGCCACGGGTGGTATCCTTTTCGGTCTACTCTTCTCGACGCTTCTGATGTTTATGCGGGCGCGTTTCTTCTGGTGGCCCTTCCATCCGATCGGGTTCGTCGTCTCCAGCGATTGGGGGATGCGGTATTTGTGGAGTTGTATGTTGGTGAGTTCGATTATCAAGTGGAGTGTCTTGAAAATTGGTGGTCCGAGAGCATCGCAGCAGTTAGTGATGTTCGCGATTGGATTGATGTTAGGTGATTTTACTGTTGGCGGAATTTGGAGTCTCGTTAGCGTCGTAACACAGCAACCGATGTATAATTTCTGGCCATAGAGCGAAACGCAAACTTCACACACGTATAAACATTTACAAGGTTCTTGACAAAATTGCGATTGCCGGATATACTTAACTAACGTATTATCCAACTCATGACCCAAACTTTTAACCTGTCTTTCGGACATTTCAAGGCAAAGGAGCATACCGATGGAAAGTTATCCAAACGGTCTTAAAATTCCTTACGCTCCAACAGATGCAACCGATCTTTATCCTGAGACAGATGGTCAACCTATGGCAGCTAGCGACCTACATCGAGAAATTCTCATCTGGCTTTTGCAGTCCCTTGAATCCTATTTCGCGCCAAAGTCGGAAGTCTATGTCTCAGGCGATATTCTAACGCATTATACGGAGGGCGACCCGCGCGCAGTCGTTGCCCCTGATGTTTTAGTCGCCTTCGGTGTAGGACAAAAGAAGCGACTCACCTACAAAGTATGGGAAGAGGGGAAGGCACCAGACTTCGTCATGGAGTTCTCCAGCAAAAGTACATATCAAACTGACTTAACAAACAAGGTAGACCTCTACGCTGCACTTGGCATCCCAGAGTACTTCCTCTATGATGCGGAGGGTATTTACTTACCATCACCACTAATGGGGTTTCAGTTGGTAGACGGGGCGTATGTGCCGATCCAGGAAAATGCCGCTGACTGAACAGACCCAACTGAAAAATAAACGCTGAACTTTGGGAGAACCACAATGCCATATTCAGATTATACACCTGAAACCATCGTTGCCCGCGGTGATGCCATATATCAGCAACAACGGCACGAAGTTGAACCTCATCATAACGGAAAATTTTGGGTGGTTGATATTGACACAGGTGATTATGAAATTGACGATAAGGATTTTGTCGCTGCCTCTCGACTCCGTGCGAAGCATCCCAATCCTGTGATTTACTGCACGCGAATTGGGTGTTGTACCGCGAACCCGCTCGGTTTTAGGCTTTCAGTTCTTACAGACTATCCCCCCGGAACCGTCGCCACTCGCGGCAAGGCAGTCTATCAAAAACTGCAGAACAAAGTTGAGCCATACCACAACGGAAAATTCTTAGTGATTGACATCCAGACGGAGGACTATGAAATTGACGATCAGGGCACGGTCGCTATCAATCGCCTTCTTTCAAAGCATCCTGATGCTGTGATTTATCTTGTACGAATCGGGCACCAAACAGCGTATAAGCTCGGTTTTAGAGGGACTTATGGAACTCTCGAAAACAAAAGGAGACACATCAAACCTCTGAAATGATCACAGGAAAAATTG
>VXXH01000260.1 GCA_009835515.1 Candidatus Poribacteria bacterium | reverse complement strand
CTAAAAACATTGTTTGGATCAATAGTTATGGGTGTGCTTGACACGCTCTGAGGCAACGCATTTAGTAGTGTGACAATAACTCCGATAAATGTCAGTCTGAATATATGTAATAGAACAGCATAGTGTCGGATTCAACACGATCCTTCCAACCTGCGGTGAAGCCGTGTTGGTATTCAAGAGGCTCGTCCTGAATTTTCTTTAACGCATCGTTAGGGAGTTCTGATGGTGTGTAGAAAAGTTCGCCTCTCATCCCGGCAGCCACCGCTTCAGCGGAATTGGCTGCTGCTTCAAAACCGTTCTGATAACCCACTTTGTAGTCTGCTGAGCGGCCTTCTGTTGGGTCTTCTGGAAGCAGTTCTACTCCACACCCTGAAAGGAGTGCAAAGGCTAAAATGCAAGAGAGTATAGCCCATTTTCTTTTCACAATTCACCTCCAATGTGTCTGTAGCATAAACTGTTAGTTTGTATATTACCGTAGCCTTTTCAGAAATGGCATTCTGAAACATCAATTGTTTTCGTTTTCAAGCGAGATGTGGAACATCCCGCGTTGTTGTGTCGCAACATAAAGCCTATCTCGATCAATAACAAGTGAGAGCACTCTACCCGGAACGCCCGAAGAAACCTGTTCGCAACCGCTATTAACATTCAAACGATAGACACCTCTATCACTCGCACCATAGACTGTGCTATCGTCTACAGCAAATCTGTCTATGACAATTTTATCGGTGACCACGCGCCAATGTGTCCCAGCTTGGGATGCCAAAATCCCTTTGTCCGTTGCGACGTAAACCGTTGGCCCCGCAAAGACGATCTCCTTGAAGTAGATAAGCGATCGTGGAAGGTTTGGTGTAACGTCCCTCCAACTGTTTCCACCATCAAACGATTGGAATAACTTGCCATCCTGTCTACCCACGTAAACAGTTTCTCCTGAAACGGCTAGTTTGAATCCATTTTTCACACCTGCGTCAAACCGGTCGTCTGTACCTACCAACCCCGTGTCTTTCCATGCCAAATCGCCGGGTCTCCATTTGAAGAGCCGATTCTTGTATTCCGCGTAAAATGTCTCGCCACTGGCTGCAAACGCGCCAACCATGCTACGTTTTCTACGACGCGATATGTCTGTCAAATTGTCACCTTTTATAGGATTTTCAGATAAATAAATCCGTTTTGATGCAGCAAACTGGACATTCATTTCAAAAGTGGGTACGCCTTGAATTGGAACTAACACATTATCATCGGATAAACGGAAAATAGATAGTTTGTTTTCTTCAGCAGCTGTAACCGTATAGAGAACGTTGCCAGCAACCACTAATTCTGAATTAAAATGAAAATTACCGTGAGGTGTTTTATTTTTTTTCAGATCAAGTTCTCCGTCGTCAGAATCAATCCGAATGGTTATCCACGATTCGCCACCATCAATTGACTGAACGACATCCGTACCAGTGTGTACATAAAGCCTGTTATTGAAAGCAGCCAAGCCTCTTATCCGTGTGCCTATCATCCCATCCATAAATAGATGCCACGATTCACCGGCATCAATTGTTCGATGAATGCCAAGTGATCCAACTTTGTAAAACGTGTGCGCGTCCACTGCTACAACAGGAAAAAGGCTCAGTTCTAACAAATTACTATCAAACCCAAGGTTTGCCCAAGTTTGCCCTCTATCTCTTGAGCGGAATCTGTTAGAACCGAATACTAAAAGTGTTTCATCCATAGCCGAAAGCCTTATGCCGGTTGGCATTCTCAAAAACCGGGATCCGTTTGTCGGCGTTATATCAATCCATGACCCCCCTAAGTCAGTCGAGTGGAAAATTCTGCTTGGACTTGGGTTGTTAACGTGTACGACTCCGTCTACACTCCTTAACCCTGATTTAAGGTCTTTCGAGGTAAAAACGTTGTCACCCATCCCAACATAGAGATTTTCTTCAAACACTGTCAAAGTCTGAACAGCTTTGGACCTATCCACCGGTAATCGCTCCCATACACCTGAATTGAGACGGTAAAGACCTTTGTCGGTACCAGCAAACACCGTGCCTTCAATCGCAGCCACTGCGGAAATCGTTCTATTTACCAATCCATCATTGAGAAGGATCCACTGCTTGTCAGCATCTGTGCACCGGAATATGCCCTTGTTTTCAAGAGCGATATACATCGTAAAACCTGTTTGCAAACCAGCTCTTTGTACTTCATTCGTGACGATGAATCCAATAGCATCTCCAACTGGACGCGGGCAAAACGCGTTCCATGTCTCGCCGCTATCGCTTGAAGCCAATATCTCATCCCCAGAAACGATATAGGTCGTATCCGCATGTTCTGCCATAAGGGTTCGCAATGTTCTGATCGGAACACCAATATCAACAGGCATCCACACAGTCGTATTCGCTGCTAATCTGTAGACACCTGTCACCGGTGAAAAAGCGTAGAGCATCCCTTCAGATGTAGCAAATATATCAGATACAGGACCCCCTTGTGGTCCCGTTACTTGCGTCCACTGTGTTCCGGCAGATGTCAGTAAGTCCTGAGACGTATTAGACCCCAGACCTGACTCAGAAATCTGTCCACCAGCACCGGCGTTTCTTCCAGTAGTGACAACACGCCTCACTTGATTGTGTACAGTCGGTTTGATATTGATATCAGGGACAACAGGCGCATCAATAATTTCAACCGTCGGTTCAGATCTCGCCTCAAAACTATACGGCTTCTGAAAGCGAGTGAGGTATTGATTGCTCAAACCTAATAAGAGTAGCGTCACCAAAACTGCAGCTGCACTAAAAATCCCCCACGGTAGTAACGGTTGCCCAGTCGAAGAAGGTGTCAGTTTCACGTCGGCAACTTGCTGCATGATGTTCTCCGTTAGACCATTAGGTAATCGGACATTTCCGAGCATCTCTTGAACCAAGAGTTCTTCATCCTGTTGCAAACGCTCTCGCGCCCGCCGCAGTCGACTTGTAATCGTGTTCACTGATACACCCAAAAAATTACCAATCTCTTTGGCTGTCATTTCACCGAGATAGTAAAGGGTTACGACGGTGCGTTCACTTTCCGGTAGTTTTTCTAAAAACTTTCTCACGAGCTCATGGCGGTACTCATCCGCTTCTTCTTGGCGTTTCTCCGATACATAATGTGAATAAGACGATTCCTCCACTTCGACCATAGATACATCCTCCAGCGATTTTATCACTGATTTGTTCTTTTTCAGCCAAGTATTACAAAGTCGATTTGTAGTGACATAAACCCATCCGGAAAACTGACGCGGATCTTTTAGTTTCGGGAGATGCTTGTATATCCGCAGGAAAACATCCTGCGTAATTTCTTCAGCAAAATGAAAGTCATCAACCCGTCGCCATGCAAGCGCGTGCACACTTTTTTGATACTTTCGCACCAAAGTAGTGAATGCCTCGTCGTCACCCGACAAAACTCTACGAATCAGTTGAACATCATCTTCTACCATCGAAATTCACCATCACGAGCAAAT
>VXXH01000685.1 GCA_009835515.1 Candidatus Poribacteria bacterium | reverse complement strand
CGCCATCCAAATCTGCCAACGTATGCCGGCGTTTATCTTTTACACCGCTCGACCAGCCGGAAACCTCTTGCGGAAGTTCGATCTCCTGTTCCTTACCAGAGCGGTTATACACCGCCCAGCCGTTAGTGAACTCCCGGATAAACAACCCTTCGCGATTCTCATAAAGCTGCGCTTTCGTTTCATCACCACCGACCGGACGACCCAAGTCCGCATCCCAGAAGTCATAGTGGTAGTGGGTGTTTTGGTGACCATGACGTATGCCCTGTGCATGAAGATCCGCATGACCTGGCCAAAATTCAAAAGGGTGAGGGGGATGGCCAGGGCCGCCACCCATCGTAAATACGACATAGCCATCAGAATGTGTCAGACTCATTGTCGTCCACAGACGCATCCATTGTAGATTTCTCGGAGAATCCAGCAGTTCGTTCCGATCACCCCTGCCTGCCAAACAGTTGATTTGAGGTTCTCGAAGGTTTTCTTCAGCCCACGACAGCGTGTTCTCGATGTGAGCGAGTCCTGCGTGCGTATAACCGCCCTCATAATCTTCAGTCGTTTCCATGAAAAAACCATTGATATATTCCGCATGATGCCGCGTCGGCATAATATCGTTCCCCGTCGTTACCAGTATCAAGAAATCATCATCGACGGCATCACGAATGCCTTGTATCATGCGATCCTTTGCAGCAACGTGTTCTTCTCGGGGCATATCTCCATGTCCAGTCGATGCCCATTTATCTATGGCTATTCCGTCAAAAATCCCACATCTCGAAAACTCACGTGCCTGCTGTATAAACCTCTTTTGAACATCAGGATGCCTGAAGTCCAAGAGAGCAACCGTCCCCCATCTGGTATCTATTATTCTATTTCCAGATTTATCTCTAAAATAATATGGCGAATCCTCTGGATACTCGTCTACGCCTGCAGCATGAAAGCCTATAGGTGTACCTGCAAGGAAAAGTATATTTGGACGCCGTTTGCGTATTCCTTCGGCTTCCCGACTCTTCTCATGGAGTCTGAGAACCAGACCGTCTGGACCTTGAAAAAATTCCGCTCCGAACGCCGTGCAGGAAAATAGATCGTATGCTATTTGCTCCGACCAAGAAAGTTCTGGACGGTTGATAATATACGCACATGTTACTTGAAAAATAGACGGATACGTCCTGTTTTCAATACGAGGGCGTATCGGTTCTCTCTCTATATCGCAAACAATACGATCTGCTGGATTCAGTCTCTGAAGTATTTCAAAGTCTATAGGTATCCCGCCGATCTCTACTGTTACTTCGGCGACTTCGACAAGCCCGTAAATGGGTGTAAAATCGGTAATCGGATTTCCTCCGAGGATCAACTCCTCAAGGTTCACCAACCCCGCAAGGGGTGAAATATCCGTGATGCGATTACCACTCAACTTCAAGAGCTGTAAATTCTCAAGTCCCGCAAGGGGTGTAATATCTGAAATCTGATTGTCGTGTAATTGCAAGTATTGTAGGTTTACCAACCCAGAAAGGGGTGTAATATCCATAACTTCATTGCTTTTTATTCGTAAGTCTCGTAGCTCTATCAATCCTGCGAGCGGTGAAATGTCTACAATTTGATTGTCATGCAATTCCAAGTATTGTAGGTTCACCAACCCAGAAAGGGGTGAAATATCCGTGATGCGATTATGACTCAACTTCAAGAGTTGTAAATTCTCAAGTCCCGCAAGGGGTGTTAACTCTGAGACTTCACTTCTCGTAACAACCAAGCTCCTAAGGTTCACGGCATGTTCGAGACCTTTCAAACGCTGAATATCGTGTTCTGCTATTAGATGGTTTAATCCTGCCATATCTGTGGGATGTATCGGTATACCATCAGGGATTCGGAGTTTCTCACGGACAGCCTCGCGGAGCGCAGGATCCGGCATCCATTCCTCGGCATCTTCTGCATAGGCAAAAGCATTATAGACAAGTATGCCCACAACGGACACGAGGAACAACTGAAACCAAAATGATTTACACATTTTTTCTTTTATTTTCATAAGTTAATGTCCTTTCTTAAAACGCATTCGCCACAATAACTAAATCCTGTATATTTACAATACCATCACCATTGACATCCGGTTCTGTTTTGCCCAAAGCATTTGCAACAATAACCAAATCCAAGATATTCACAACCCCATCACCATTGACATCTGCTATTGGTGCCTTCAAGAAGATTTCACCATCGAGATCGGGGACCGTATGTTCCGTCCTCTACCTTTGAATGCCAACCTTTTGCGAACGCTGGTAAGGTTATCTGCTGTGCTGCACCGCTACGATTATAGACTGCCCAGCCGTTAGTGAACTCTCGGATAAACAATCCCTCGCGACCCTCATACAACTGTGCCTTTTTGCCAACAGGACGACCGAGGTCGGCATCCCAGAAATCGTAGTAGTAGGTTCTAACCGGATGCGGTAATGAACTTACAGAGACATACCCATCTGAATGCGTCAGACTCAACATTGTAAATAGGCGCATTACGCGTGGACTTCTTGGCGGTTTATGGTTAACTTGACCCCATAGGAGTGTAAAAGAGGGTTTTCTTAAATTCGATTCATACCACTTTATAATGTTCTCAAAATGATGCAAATCTTTGTGTGTGTAGTTTGGATTTGGCTCATGCGCTTCTATAAAAACACCGTTGATATACGGCGCAAAATGTGGAAATTCTTGCCTTGAATTAACCATAATCAAAAAATCTTCTCGGACATTTGCACGGATGCCTTGCAGTATTTGGAGCCTCGCATTCCGTTCATCTTCTGGTGAGACGAGATGACTCAGTTCACCACGAAAATCTGGGTGCCAACGATCCAACCATATACCATCATACAGCCCACACTTTGCAATCGCAACAGTTTGTTGAATAATCATTTCGATAACATCCGGATGTGTAAAATTGACAAGGCGTTCCACCTGCTCGTTCCCAAAAGCATCTACGCTCCATTCACGAATTGCTATCGAACCGTCATCATTTCGGAACCAATAAGGTGAATCGTCAGGAAGATTGAGGAAACGACCATCGAAGTATGCGATCTCAACAATAAATATCATATTCGGATTTTCATGGATTGCATCCCTATGGATTTGCGAGAAATGTTGACTCCAAGTCCGTACCGTACCACCGAATGGAGAATTAAAGGTTCGTGAACGAGTAAGTGGATGGAATGGATCGAACATGAAAGAGAAATCGTAGCGGATGAACTGATCGAATGTATCTGGATATTGTTCAGAGTCATCGCCTCTTTTATGCGTCAGGAAAGCAGACGGATAATCGCGACTGTTAATTCGTTCTGCTACAGGGGCTACATAGGAAGGGTTTGGTTGCTCACAGATAAAACTTTCTACTACTGCCTTAAGATGCGACGCGTCTATACCTAAAAATTGGTTCCCCGGTGGAATCGGATTATGATATATATCAAGGATTTGCAAATTTGTTAGACCCACAAGCGGTGTAAAATCCTG
>VXXH01000227.1 GCA_009835515.1 Candidatus Poribacteria bacterium | reverse complement strand
GTATGTGATAGAAGCAGAGTGTGAATTTCTGGAGTATAGCGTTGGCGATTTGTCGAAAATAGTACCTTACCAGTGGAAGGGACCTGATCGCGGCTTATGGACAGACGAGAAACGTTGAAACTTATTATACGCACGGAATTGTAGCAAGGTTCACTGAAAAGCGGAGGTTCATTATGCAAAAGCATGCTTTGAAAAATGCGTTGACATTCTTACTTGTGGTATTTATCCTGACAGCTAACAGTTTCGCCGACAATTGGCAACAGTGGCGTGGAGTGCACAGCGATGGTATCAGCCAAGAAACCGATATACCTATCCAATGGAGTCAAACTGAAAATGTCAAGTGGCGTTTACCGCTTCCCGGTGAAGCCGCTTCTACACCTGTCATCTGGGAAGACAAAATTTTCCTGACTTCAGCTGAAGGCGACGCACTCGTCTTAATGTGTATCAGTACCGAGGGTAAAGAACTCTGGAAGCGGACTTTAGGACATGGCAACCGAGATGTCCGTGGCGGTGAAGGTAATTCTGCCGCCCCCTCTCCTGTAACCGATGGCGAACATGTTTGGGCGTTCATTGGCACAGGAGACCTCGCCTGCTACGATTTTGAGGGGAATCAGGTCTGGCACACTAATCTCGCTGAGCGTTACGGTAGCTTCAACCTCTACTTTGTCATGTCAACGACCCCGCTCCTTGACAAAGATCGCCTCTACTTCCAACTCATCCACAGCAACGCATGGGTTGTCCTCGCACTTGACAAAATGACTGGCGAGGAGATCTGGAAGCATAATCGGGACAGTGATGCGACCGAAGAGTGTGAGCAAGCCTATACTTCTCCTATTATCTACCGTGATGCCCAACGTGAATACCTTGTTGTCCACGGCGCGGATTATGTCACCGCGCACAGTTTAGAAGATGGCAGCGAAATCTGGCGATGTGGCGGTTTGAATCCAAAAGAGAGTTATAACTATTCCCTCAGATTCGTCGCTTCTCCGGTTGCTATGGAAGGTCTTATTGTCGTTCCCTCGGCGAAGAACGGACCCGTTTTAGGCATTGATCCGTCTGCCGCACCGGGCGATATAACTGACAGCAAATGGCAACTTTGGAAACTTCCACAAGGCACCCCCGATGTTCCCTCCCCGGTTATTCACGATGGCTTGGTTTATCTCTGTCGAGAGAGGGGCGATCTGATATGTCTTGACGCTGAAACCGGAGAGCAGCTCTATCGTGAGCGGACGCATCGACACCGACATCGCGCCTCACCTGTCTATGCGAATGGACACATCTATCTAACATCTCGTGACGGTATTGTCAATGTTGTAAAAACAGGACGTAAATTTGAAATCGTCGCCAGCAATTCGATAGAGGAGGTCATCGCTGCGTCTCCTGCTATCGCAAATGGAACGCTCTATCTCCGCAGTTATCAGGCACTCTATGCCATCGGTACAGAAGAATGAAAACGTACACCGATTTGCCAAGCGATGCCGGTTCCAATATTATCGGACAAGTCACAGCGCAAGCAAACCGACTCCAACAGCGACTCACTTCCGTAAAACACACCGTAGCCGTTATGAGCGGGAAAGGCGGTGTCGGCAAAAGTTCGCTCACCGCGAATCTTGCCGCCGCACTCACGCTAAACGGCAACACTGTCGGAGTTGTTGACGCTGACATCAATGGACCGACACTCGCGAAGATGATGGGGGTTCGCAACGCTACACTGGAATACACACCTACAGGCGTCAAACCTGCGATTACCGCAATCGGCACCAAACTGATCTCTATGGATCTACTTTTGGCTGAAGACGACGCGCCGGTGCTCTGGAATGCACATTCACAAAAGGACGCCTTCACATGGCGTGCCACGATGGAGGTGGGCGCGCTCCGGGAGTTCATCGCCGATACCGAGTGGGGAAACTTGGATTACCTCCTGTTGGATCTGCCACCCGGGACCGATCGACTGCCAAACGTAGCAGAACTTATTCCGAATCTCGGTGGTATCGTCGTTGTGACAATCCCCTCTGAAGTCTCGCAATTGATCGTCAAAAAATCGGTGACCATGGCGAGAGATATTCTCAAAGTCCCGATCATCGGGGTTGTCGAAAATATGGCGTTCTATGTATGTCAGCACTGCGGCGAGGAGGAACCACTCTTTTCCGCAGACGAAACGCCTGATAAAGCATTCCAGCAGACCGTTCTCGGCAGCATCCCGTTTGATCCGAAACTCTCGCGCGCGAATGACAACGGAACCCTCTATCTTGGTGAATATCCAGATGCTCCCGCGAGCAAGGTACTCATGCAAGTGGCTAAGAAAATCCAAGACTTTTTTGATGAGAAAATGCAACGTAGCCCGTAATGAAACTGTAGCACAAACTGTTAGTTTGTGCCTCTTTCGTAACATATTAGATGTGAGATACGTAGTCCGTAATGAAATGGAGGACGGGTATAAAAAAAGCCCGTGAAATACTAATCTTACGTTGTTTAACCGCAAGGAAAGTTAAAATTATGAAGTTCTTGTGTACAGACTGCGACACAGCGATGAAATTTAAAGATGTAACCCGACCTGAACAAGGCTCCGTGACAGCACTTTTTGAATGCCCTGACTGCTTTACAGAGATCGCCATGTACCTCAATCCATCGGAGACCCAGATGCTGAAATCCTTGGACCTTAAACTCGGCGGCACTAACGAAGCAGCACAACCGATGCAGCTGGTACGCTCACAATTAGAGACGGCAAAGGGCGAATCAATGCCTGACATGTTTTCGGCAGAAAATAGCGCAGGCGAGGCTGCTGAAGGCGGCAAATGTCCCTTTACTGGCGTTATCTCGGATGCATTTCAGGAAGACGCAACGCCTCCTGAACCGACCGGTCCCACCTGGACAGCGGAGGCACTCGAACGCTTAGAGCGGATCCCCGCTTTCGTCCGTCCTATGGCGAAGATGGGAATTGAGAGTTTCGCCAAAGACAACGGCCATGATGAAATTACGGGCGAAGTCATGGATGCCGCCCGCGGAAACTTCCCCGCACAGTTCTAACGGGTTGGAACCCTTTCGCTGACTACTTTCTCGACTCATTTAACGTAGGGTTACCACTGTTTCCAGCAGATATGTCTGCCTTTATTGCGTCCCATTTGTCACTTTCCCTGATCCGATTGACAGTCCCTGCTGTGATCTTATATTTTCCATAAGGAAATCCGACAATGGAAATAGGTACGCCTTTCCGCACAACATCGCTGTTGCCAAGTGGAAGGGGTGTGCCTTCACCCGCAATTTTTAGGACGACAAGATCATTTTTGACATCAAACCCAGCAACGCCTTCAACTTTCCAAGTCGTCTTTCCATCAACCGATTTTACCAAAACGGACTCCCGACCTGCGATGCCATGGATATTGGTTACAACCTTGTCTGGTTCCACAAAAAATTCGTTACATCCACCTGTTGAAATATTGAATAAAGGGATGTGCTGCTCTATATAGGCTATTCTATAT
>VXXH01000246.1 GCA_009835515.1 Candidatus Poribacteria bacterium | reverse complement strand
CGCAATTTAACAATCAAATTTACTCTTTTGTGGCATCGCGCACGACTATACCAAGTCCTATAAGAAACACCACAAACGCGGAAATTGGAATCCATTCCATCACACTTCCTCCAATTTATCCATACGCCATTTCAGGGTGTTTGCCGAGGACGCGGAGTAGACGTTCATCAGCCCCCTCCAAGACGTAATCGGGCATACGGTAGTTGAGGTAGGGCCAGAACCGCTGTGCGACGAAGCGTTGTCCGTAGACTTGGTGGAACAGGTAACGTACCCGATCGGTTTGGTTCGGTGCGCCGCGGTGCCACGTCTGCCCGTTGAGCAGATAAAGGTCCCCGGCTTTCATGAGGAGTGAAGTCGGTCCCTTGCCCTCAAACGTTGGATGTTCTGGGTCATCGGGTTGCCGTCCGGAATAGTGGCTACCGGGGACGAATTGGGACGGACCGTATTTGACTTCATCCTGATCGGTGAGTGCGATTTGGACGGACATACGCAGCACTGGCATCCGCAGCCTCGGGTCGTGCCGGTCCATTTCGGGTGTGATTGGGAATTCCACACCGTCGTCAATGTGAAATCGGTTGATGCCCAAATCTTTTCGGTTAAGGATACACCCTTGTGCAATGAGGTCGCATTCAAAAAGGCGGTGTACGACGATCGGATCTTTGCCGTCTTGTCGTGAACCTTTGACATTCCGCATTTGCGCGAAGTAGGGTTCAGCGAAAATTTCGTCAACGCGCGCAACGATGTGTTCACACACTTCGCGTGAGAGTACATTTCGGACAATCGTCACGCCGTTTTGGTAGAAATCCTTCAAAACAGCCTTTAATGCCTCAGGAGCAAGCGGTTCAGGGGGAAGTGCGTGTGCTTTTGACATAATATTTTGGGTCCTATTCGTATTCTCTGACAATCAACGGAAGTTGCTCGCGCTGTTTACCGAGTTCAGCACGGACACCGTTCGGGTTCAAGACTGTGACTGTTCCCGTAATATCGTGAAGTGGGAAATCGCTCTGCGGTTGTGTGAACTCGACAGCGGGACGGTCGTGGTTGTCTTCAATAAAACAGTCGATGAAGTCGATGCCGCCCATGCTTTGGACGATGTTCGTTTGTGGTAAGGACAAGGAAATCGGGGACCATTCGCCGCCGAATTGACGATCACTGGCGGTGTTTATGACCCTGCAATTCGTGAAGGTCACGCGTGCGCCTTTCACTGATTTTTCCTGAACTTTGATACCGAAACCGATGGTACTCTCCACCGTACAGTTATCAAATTCAATGCTACCGCCGGGCCCATGGTCTCTAATCTTTGATACACGGATACCTGTCCCGTGTCTACTACTGATGTAGCAATTTTCAAAACGCATTGTCACATCATCAGTTTCGTCGGTGGTGTGTGCCAAGAAGATCTCAATACCGTCTCCAGCGTTATCAATAAACTTGCACCCGGAAAATAGGACGTTCTTTATGCGTTGTTCGCTTTTGTCGGGTTCAATGTCTACACCAGAACAAGGTGGCGTTCCCCAGGTGTTTGAAAACGCGCAGTTTTCGACTTTGAGGTTTTCGGTACTGATGATACTGATGCCTTGTCGGTAGTGGTTGTTGCAGACGATGTCGCGTAGATGAACATCTTCAGAGTAGGCGCGTTCCTTGCCGCCGTTGATGTAGATACCGTCGCCCCCGCTATCTTCGAGTGTTAAGCCTGCGACAGTTACATTTTTAGAGCCTCGAATCGCGAGCGTCATGCGCCACTCCGCCTTCTCGTACTGCCCGTACCATCGGTGCCACCCCATCTGTTCAAGCACAAGCCCTGTGATATAGTCCTGTTTCCACATACGGAAAGTTGCACCGTATCCGCGGATCGTGAGGTTTTCGACATCTTGGGCGGTGAACATTGAGTCGCCTCTACCGCGGTACTCACCGCGTTTTGCTGAGACGACCGTCCCAGGTTCAAAAATTAACTCTTGATTTCCGGCAAGTCTGATGGGGCGAATGATCCAGTCGGTGCGCATATTGGGAACAACGACCCGCTTCGCGCCGGAGTCAATAGCTGCTTGTAGGGTTTCTGTCGCGTCCACTGGGTTGAATCCCCACCATGCGGCGTTGGCGACTGGATTTTTTCCGGACTGCACATCGGCGATCGCTTCAAGGTTTCTCGTCATTAATATCACCTCACTATTGAACCAATCTATGATGCGAAGGTTTTCTCATCGTCAAGAAGCATCAGTGCAAACCACGTATTGATGTCAGTGCGGTCTGGGGCTATCCGATCAATCATTTTCGCCATTAACGCTTTATAGCGTTCATCTGTGGGTCCCATTTGGGTCATTCGCTGATTATATGCCTCGATGTCGGCATCGCTTTTTGGATGATCTGCCTTCAACCACGCCTCAATTTCTGCATCGGTTGACAACGTTTTTAATGCTTCAGCGAATTCTGCAGCAGAGACCCCGAGGAATGTGAGCGTCGCTCGATCAATCCCTGAATCTTCACCATAAAAATAGGCACCGAGAGTGTTAGAATTAAATGCTCTACCTTTGTCAACTAACCGTGCGAGTTGAACCATCCCGTAGACTTCGGTATCGTATGGACTGCGTGGCGCACGGCGGTTGAGGTCGATAATACCGAAACTCAGTTGGTCATCCAAGTCCTGGAGTGCGACCCACGTATTGATGTCCGTTCGACTCGGATCTATCTCTTGGATGCGGGCGTTAAACCGTTCCTGTGACGCTTCATTGGGTCCGTAGTTCACCAACGTTTCGTTGAAAGTATCAATCTCATCCTGTGATTTACCACAGTTTTCGAGGACCCATGCGCCGATTTCGAGATTGTTCGGGTTGTTAACCGCTGCTTCCTGAAAATCTGCGGCTGAGATACCGAGGAAAGTTAAGATACGGACATCTTGTCCGGAATCGTCGCCGTATAGGTAGGCACCAATTTTCTCTGCACGCTCGGCGCGTGCTTTGTCTGCCATACGCGCGACCCCGCAGATGCCAGCAATATCTTTGGCGCGTGCGCTGCGCGGCGGACCAGCGGTAAGGTCAACCTGCCAGAAGCTCCCCCAATCATCAAGTTCCATCGACTGTAGCACTGTTGTAATATCGGTTCTACCGGGTGCGAAGCGAGCGAGCCGATCCTTCAAGCGTTGTTTATGCGCATCGGTATCGGGCAGTTGCGTCAGAGCAGCGTCGTTAAACTCAGCAATCTCTGCCGCTGTCTTTCCACTCGTTTCAAGCACCCTGTGCCCGAGTGCGGTATCGTCATGTTCCTCAGCTGCCTCGGCGAAAGCATCGTCTGAAATCCCTAAGAATACTAAGACGCGTTGATCTAAACCGGAGCTCTCACCGTAGATATACTCACCGAGGGTCTCCTCGTTATGTGCGCGTGCCTTGTCTGTCATCCGTGCTGCACCGACAATCCCGGCGACTCCGAGGTTTGAAGGGCGGCGCGGCGGTTGGCGTGTTAAATCCATAGTTAAAATATCCTTT
>VXXH01000606.1:730-3480 GCA_009835515.1 Candidatus Poribacteria bacterium | reverse complement strand
ATTCAGATGCCGGGGATGACTGGAGTGAATATGTTAACCGAATTACAACGAACACTTAAGATGTTTGTTGATATGTAATAGTCTCTTTGTAGGAGGGGTTTGTAACCCCGATTTTGGAACATGATGTCTCATGGAAAAAATTGCGTAAATCCTAAATTGTCAAATTATGATGAAAGGAAATTTTAGCACATGAAAAGAACGATTACTATTTTTGTAGTTGTCGCCATGACCTGCCTATTAACTTGGAAGTTCGTCCAATCGGATAGTCATGAGGTGCCTGCCCCCGCTATGGACGAGAGCCAGGTGATTGTGGCAGCGTACAAGTGGAACGGCGACACACACCAAATTTCGTTGGCGGACCTGAACGCCGCTATCGCAGCGCTTCCTATTTACCGCCAACAGAACTATGAGAGTCGAGCAGACAAAGCCGAATATCTTGGAGAGTTGATAGAGGAACGGCTCAAAATCCTCCGGGCGACTGACGAGGGGTTTGATAAATTCCCGGAACACCTCAAGAAACTCGAAGACTATACGCACCAACTCATGGTTGAAAAATTAACCGAGATGGAAGTTGATGCCAAAGTGGTCTATACGACTGATGACCTCATGGCACACTATCAGGAAAATCTCAGTGAGTACGTTGAGGAAGCAAAAGTTCGCGCAACCTGTATCACGCTTGATGATGAGGACCTTGCCAACGAGACGCTTGATGCTATTAAAGCAGGAAAAGACCTCGTTGATATGGCGAAGGAACTCGCTGAAGCAGGGAAATTCGCCAACGGCCCCGGTGTTAACGAAGATGATCCGGGTAATACCAACTTCTTCACAAAAGCCGCTTCAGCGCGCTGGTCGGAATTCATTGAGGCTGTTTTCGCGCAAGAAGTCGGCGAAATGACAGATGCCGTCTTTGAAACTGATGTCAACGACGAAACCTTTTACCTTATCTTCCGCAAAGAGGAGCATCAACCCGAACGACAGCAGGAATTTGACGAGGTCAAAAGCGACATTGAAAGAACGGTTGAGCGTACAAAGAAACGCGAGCGTATCAATGCCTGGGTCAACGAGATTTCTGAAAAAGGCAAGTTGAAAACCTATCCTGAGAATATTCCAACGCCACCGCAACCCGAAGAAGCGGCGACCGAGGAGTCCGAACAGTAGCAATTAGCCGTCAGCCATCAGTAATCAGCAGTCAGTGAAGAAGTAAATTTGTAACAATAGTCTCTATCTTGGCGTACGCCAGGACGCTGTAAATTGTTACAGAGAGCCCGTTTCGCTGATGGCTGATAGCCGATAGCTGATAGCCATAAGAAAAGGAGTTTAGAATTGAAAATGCTCACAAGAATTGCCCAGTTCATGGGTAGAATAGATTGCAAGCCTCGACTGCCGGTCGTCCCTTTACTTTTACTCGGGATTCTTGCTACACATCCCGTCTTTTATAGTTGTGGCGACAAGGCTATCGGTGCCGACGGAACAGTTATTGCTGAATTTGAGTGGAACGGTAAACAGCGTATTACCCTTGAGGAAATGATGCAGGAGATTAGCGAACTGCCAGAATACAAACAGCGTCAGTATGAGGACAAAGAGGGGCTGGAGACTTACATGCTCCTTATGGCGGAGAGCCGGTTAATTCTCAATCTCGCTCGCGACCATAAACTCAACGAGGACCCGGAAATCCTCAAGAAGGTTCAGGACTATCTTCACGAGTTGATGGTTAAGAGAATTACCACCCAAGAAGTTGACGATAAGCTCACCTTGTCTGAAGCTGATTATATGGCGTACTATGAAGCACATAAAGCGGAATACGTCCGTCCGGCGCAAGTCAGGCTTTTGTGTATCACCCTCATAGATAAGGAACGGGCTGATGCGGTTTCCGCGGAAATCAAAGGTGGTAAAGACATCGCCGAGGCCGCGCAAGAACTCTCTGATCGAGGCGAACTCGTCGGGCCTGGCGCGAATGCATCCTCTCCTGGTGATACCGACTACTTCAGTCGTGATTCTTATCCGTCCGGAACCGAACCTTTCTTAGATGCGGCGTTCTCTGCAGAGATCGGTCAAGTCCACGGTGACGTTATTGCGGTTGAAGTCCAAGGACAGAAATACTACATGATGTTCCGTAAGGATGAGGCTCGCGATGAATACCAAAAACCCTTTGAGGACGAGGATGTCCACAAGAGTGTGGTGCGAAAGGCTGATCGTGAAAAGCGCGAAGCCCTTATGATGGAATGGGTCAGCAAACTCCGCGAACGTGCCGAGGTCAAGACCTATATTGACCGGATCCCAGAGGCAGCCCCCGAAGAACCGGCTGCAGCATCGGAATCAGAGGAATCACCTGCGGAGCCAGAACCAGAAGAATAGTTGTCAGTTGTCAGTTCGGTTTTCTCTCACTGCGAGGCATGAAAAACCTTTCAGTTGTCAGTAGTTGTCAGTTGTCAGTAGTTAGTTGTTAGTTACAAGAGGGATACGGTTTAATCAGAACCCTCTTAACCGATAACTGATAACTGACAACTGTTAAAAAAGGAGCAGGCACATGCTGTACAAAAAAGGTGTCTATCTTACGTTGATCGTTCTTCTTATCAGTGGTGGTACCTCAAGCGTTTATGCGCGTACATTTGATAGAATCGTTGCTTATGTCAACGACGACGTTGTAACCAAACGCGAACTTGATGTCTTAGTGAACCAACGCGCGATGGAACTCCAGCAAGTTTATCGCTTTAGTGAGCGCGAAGCACTCAATGAGGCTGAACGCCAAC
>VXXH01000606.1:0-720 GCA_009835515.1 Candidatus Poribacteria bacterium | reverse complement strand
TGGACAGACTTATCCGGCAAATGCTACTTTTGGAAGCAGCGTTGACGTTGAGGATTACTGTCAGCGATACAGAGGTGGAGCAGTACATCAAAGACTTTAAAGACAAATACCAAATCGAGACCGACGCGGAATTTGAGAGACAGCTGAATCGAGAGGGGATGACACTCGTCGCATTTCGCGAACAATCAGAGCGGAACCTCAAGACTGAGAAACTCGTTATGGGTAGAATTGTCCCCAGATTACAGATACGCGATAGCGAAATCCAAGAATTCTTTGAAGAGAATCGGGACCAATTATCAACCAAAACAGACAAAATCCATTTAAGACACATTTTTATCGCCTTTAAACCCAACCAAGCCGATCGCGATGGCGCTTATGAAAACGTCAAAAAAGCACTGAATGAAATTGAAACAGAAAAAGCGAAGTTTGCGGAAGTAGCACAACGTTATGATACCTCTAAGCAGGCAGGAAGTCTCGTCAAAGCGTCCACCGAAGAACTCAGTAAATTTCCGAAGATATTTCAGGATTCACTCACAAACTTGGCGGTAGGTGCGCTCAGTGAGCCTATTGAAGGCGACAGAGGACTCTATGTATTTACCGTTGAAAAGAAAACTGACGAGATGATTGAATTTCGGTATTTCATTGTCCCCTTGGTTGCAAGCCCATCGGCTATACAAGAAACGCGCAAGCGTGCTGACGAAATTTACGCAAAATTGGAAG
>VXXH01000326.1:14166-21692 GCA_009835515.1 Candidatus Poribacteria bacterium | reverse complement strand
GTTAAGGCGCGCTCCAATTTCAGATCCATCTTATCATTCTTATCATTTTGTTTGGGTCGGCGTGGCTTGATAGGTAAAGGTCCAGGGGCGATTTCAATCCAATCTTGAACCGGCTGCATCCTTAACCCACCTTCATTTATCATTAATACCATCTTGCCATCCTCCACTTTTATGTTATCGCCATGTATTACAAATTTGTCACCATCTATTACAAATTCCACTTGCTGAATTTTGGCATCTTCCAACCCATTGTTCCATTTCACAGTAGAAATGCTCAAGGAATACGTCTCGTCTTTAGGGCGTGTTTCGTTGCGGCTTATAGCATGTGTTCTGTCAGCGAACTCAAGTGCTTTTATACTTGCCAAATCCATGCGCTGCATGCTCGTGATAGGCGATTGGAAACTGAGCGTCGTTCCATCGGAGGCTATAATTTGACACGGGAGGATCTCTCCACTCTGCAGATGCAGTGTATTCGGGAACTGCGCGGGGTCAAAATAGTGTGATGCATCCGATGCAGATTGCAATGATCTTTCTATACGAATTGTCCAATTATTAGCCAATCGCACGGGTTTCAACGCGCCGATGGACTTCCACTGTATAAGAGACGACGTATCTTTCCCATGAAATAAAACGCGTCCGCGTAGCGTGTTCGACGCATAAAATAATTTGTCTTCATTCAACCCCCCTTTATCCCCACTTATCAGGGGGGTATTTGTTTCAAAGCGAAGTCGTGAAGCATCTACAAGCGAACAGGTTATCGGTTCATCCGAGAATGCTGTCTGAAGTAGCACACTATCAGGGTTTACCTGTACAAGCTTACCCCGCAACTCTACGCCGCTTGGATATTCCAAGGTAACGGGCTGATCCGATGTGATTAGCGGAATTCCGGGTTGAACGGCGCGAGTAACTTGTAGCAGATCGACATCTTGGCGCGTTCCATCTGTATCAACGACATAGCCGTTGTTTTTATAAACAAACAATTTGCCGTGGATGACTTCACCATTCCTCATGTAGACGCGCGGTTTGGAAAGATCAAGCTGCTGCGCCGTAGGCTGAGCAAACTGATGGTAAACGCCTAACCGCCGCACAGTCAAATCTTCGCCTTTGTTTTGAATATAGAGACCTGATCTCTCAGTCGTCGGTTTGACACCCTCCAATCTCAGCAGTAAATTTTCAGCAAAGTCGGATACCTTTAGCACACCCGTGCTTTCATCATAAGTCAGTCGCAAACGTAAACTGCGTTGTTCTGGTTGAACCGCCAACACAGATTTAAACAGCGTACCTTGAACCGCTACGAGTTCGTCTTTCCAGATTTCTAACCGCAATGCTTGGTAGAGATCTTCACCAAGTGCCAAAACAAAGTTCGGAGGTTGAGTGGTAGAAGTTAACTCTAATTCAATCTCAAAACCCTGAGGCCAGTTGAACGCATGGAAGATTTCCGCCTTGAGGTCATTTGTCTGTGGGTGCCCCTCGGCATCCGAGTACCAGTTGGAGCGGATACTATCAAGGAACAAAGACGCGGGGTCGGTCATATCTTTTTTAGGTTTAGATGATTTCCAATTTGTCAGTCGGGAACCGTCGAAAAGGAAGTCGTGGCGTTCCTGCCGCTCAAGTCTATCAAGTCTATAAATTGCTGAACGCTTCACTCGAAATTGACCGTGCCGCTTGCTGGAAAAGAGGAAGGTATCGGCATCGGAATCAATGAGGTCAGCCACCCAGACATCGCCTGAGACAGCGTCAACACGAAAAGTTTCGGTTGTTAACACCGATGACTTCGGAAAAGCAATTGAATCCAACACACTGATATCAAGTACAAGATCATCCAAAAAGTATGGTGATCCCCAGTGGATTGCTCCTGAACTGCTGCCGTTCATCTGCCCCGGAAGCATATCGCCATTTTTCCAGCGTAACAAGGCATCCGCTTCCTCAGCCTGTACGGTTGGTAACCATAATACCATTACTACTAAGACCGTGATTAGTATCTTTTTTAGGATTCGCCGCATTATACTTCTCCTAAGGGTTGTCACCGGTCTTTGATTTTTGGGGTTTGGCTTGGCGAAGATTTGTCTTCGTACGCTGGTTCTTTCGCGGGGCGGACGACCCATTCTTCATACACAGACTTGAACGATTTTGCTTTTTCGCCGAAGTGGAGATACTGGATGTTTTCTATAGGCACCGATACTTTGTCGTAGATTGATGAGCGTCCCAATAGTTTACCATCTTTGACTTCAAGCGGTTCAAAAATTAAAATTGGGTTGTCAGTTAGCGTAACACGTATCTCAGGGGAATAGTTTTGACCAAGAACTTGCGCCTTAGCAAAAGTATCTGTAGACGAGTTCTTGGTCAAAGTTTTCGGTTTTTGGTTTTCAGTTAAAGAAGGATTTGATGAACTGACAACCTCTTGTGACTGACTACTGATTGCTGACAACTGAGGACTATTCACGCTGACATCAACGACCCGTGCGACACGGTCTATCGGAACGGAGAACTTCCGCAGCTTTGAATCAAATTGAATTGTCTGTCCGTTGATGCCTAAGAGTTCGCCTCGCTTTAAATCGCCGTTACTCGCAACAAGAATGTGGTTAGGTGGATTATCACGGTTGAAACGCGGAATGGTTAACGCCCGTTCCAATTTCGCATCAAGTTTCCGACTTCTCGTTTCAAGCGGATCAAAGATGAGTTCAACGCCACGTTTAAGAGCGACGGCATCATTTACAGCAAAGTCGCCTTCAACCTTAACCCACTTCGGTTGTTCCTCTTTTTTGTCCGAAAGTATGATGATTTCAACTTTACCGTCTTTCGCTCTACGCGTTACAGCATTCAAGATTCGACCGTCTTCGAGTATAACGCGATGTTTACCTTTCCCACCTGTGATGGTAATAGGATTTCGATTTTCTGTTCTCGATTGTGTTTTTTTACCAGAGAACTCAATACCTTTCACGTGTTTTGAATCGATTTGCTGGGCACTGATAAACGGCGATTGAAAACCGATGCTCGTTTCATTGTATGACAGAACTTGACATGGAATGACTTCTCCGTTCTTCAGGTGCAACAGATGCGGAAACTGTGCTATATCAAAAGGCTTCCGCTTTGATACACGTTGCAAAGCCCGTTCTACACGGGTGCCTCGGACGTTCGCCAACCGCACGGACTCAGACGCGCCTGCAGGCTGCCATCGAAGGTTGGCAACATCTTTGCTGTCGAATAGAATATAACCTCGGAGGCTCCCCGACTCATAAAACAGTTTGTCGTAATCTTCAACGGGTGTTTGCGTTTTGGGTGTTGGCTCAAATTTAAGCAGTGAAGCACCTGCAAGTGAGCATGTTATTGGGTCGTCCACGAATGCGGTCTGTAGTTGCACGCTATCGGAATTCAATTGTGTAATCTGCCCACGTAGAACAGTTCCGTCAATATATGTCAACATCATAGATTGATCGGTTGTCTTCAACGTGATACCGGGTTGAACGACGCGATCAATCTGCTGCAAATCAAGATCCCGCCGCGTTCCATCTGTATCAAGAACGTAACTTCGGTTTTTCTCAACAAATAGTTTGCCCGGGACGATCTCTCCACTCATCATGTAGACACGGGGTTTAGAAGCATCGATTTGCCGGTTTGTAATCTCAGTAGGGTACTGATAGACCCTCAACCGCCGCACGGTTAGATCCTGCCCTCGGTTATAAATGTAGATTCCAGATGCCTCGAGGGTCGGCTTGACACCATCTAATTTCAACAGCACATTGCCATTCAAATCAAGCACCTTCAAGACCCCACTGTTTTCATCACCCGTATTTTCATGATAGGCGATCCGTAAACGGAAGTTTCGGCGATCAGGCTGAATCGTCAACACAGGCTCAAACAGTGTGCCTTGAACGACGACGAGTTCGTTGACCCAGGTTTCCAACCGTACTGTCTCGTAGAGGTTCTTGCCGAGTGCGAAAACAAAACTCGGGGGCCGAGTGGTAGATGCTAACTCCAGATCAATCTCAAAACGCTTGGGCCAGTCGAACGCGTAGAAGATGTTTGCCTTGGCGGTGTTTGTCTGTGGACGCCCCCCGCGATCCGCATGCCAACTCGGTTGAACCTCTTGTGAGAATAGAGTTGTTCCGTCGTCTTTATCTTCCTCACGGAGTTTCCAGGCTGATAGTTGGGAACCGTCAAAGAGAAGGTTGGAATGCTCTCGACTCTCAAGCGTATAAATCATCTCTCGATTCACCCGAAACTCGCCGTGCCGCTTGCTGGAAAAGTGGAGTGTGTTGTCATCTGAACCGATGAGGTCAGCCATCCAGATATCGCCGGATACCGTGCCGACGCGAAAAGTCTCTGTTACTGGCACCGATTGTTTCGGAAAAACGATTGCGTCCAATACATTGATCTTGACAATCATATCATCGGAAAAGTGGGGTGATGACCAGTGGATTTCCCCTGGCTTGCTTTCCAATAGCTGACCGGGAAGGCTATCCCCGTTTTTCCAATGCAATACGGTTTCTGTTTCTTCAGCCTGTGTCAAAGGAAGCCACAATATTGTTAGTGCTGCTATTGCGACAAGTGTCTTTTTTCGATTCCACTGCATTGTTTTTCTCCATTTTCATCAGTTGTCAGTTTTCAGTACGGTTTTCTGCGAAAACCTTTCAGTTGTCAGTTAAAGAGGTTTGTTGTTGCTTGAACAGTAACCTCAACTGCCACAAGAACCCTCTTAACTGACAACTGATAACTGATAACTATTCTTCTGATCGCTATCTACCGCTCGTAAATTGGCAATAGGCGGTAATTCAGAGCCAAAGTGAGAACAGCCATTCCGGTCGCGTAGGCACTCCCGTAGCTGCTTGTGAAGCTGCCATCTTCTTGCTGCATCCCTTGGAGTTTCTCAATGATCCGTTGGTTCCAAACTTGCCATGCCTTGAAGTCGCTTTGGAAGAGCGCCTGCGCCATATAGTAGAGATTGTAGAAGGTGTACCGACTGCGTACACTTTGATCCATTCTGCGCTTGATAAACTCGGAGGCGGATTTGTATTCTGGGGTATCTTTCCTTTTTCCGATTGCGTAAACGAGTGTTCCGATGGCTGTCCGAGTGAGTCCGTCACCATGACTGCTCATGGGTTGGTAAGAGACACCGCCACCTCGCATCGTGCAAGTTTGAAAAAAAGTTAATGCCTTATCAACGGCTTCGTTAGGGACCTCAATTCCGGCGTTTCGTGCGCCGAGTATGCCCATTAACACGGTGCCAGCGACGGTTGTGTCGGCATCTTGGGATCCTGGCGAATACCGCCAGGCACCCCAGGGGTTCTTTTCTTGTGCGGTTAACGCACACCGGACTGCGAGTTCCAGAGCCTCGCCGATGGTACGTCGCCGATTGGCGGGTGTATCACTCCCTTTCCAGAGGAGTTCTTCATTTACCGCACCATACGCCTCGGAGAGTGCTAACATCGCAAAACCGTGGTGGTACATTGATCCATGCCCGTACCCCGTCATGTACCCGGTTTTGGGATTCTGATTTATGATCATATTGCGCAAGGCTTTACGGATATGCGTGGCATAAGGTCCGTAATCCGGATCCTCGCCACTCGCCATAAATGCCATGACACAAATCCCGGTGATTCCTGCCCCATTCTGCCCGCCTGGCCAGCTGCCGTCTTCGAGTTGCGTGTTAGCAAGATACCGCAAGCTCCGGTCGTTGATGCTTCTAACCGCTGGTGGTACCCCTGTACCGTAGCGGATCGTGGGATCTTGCGCGTGGGTTTCCAATATGCTGAGCAACACCAGGAAACTGGAAAACCCGATAATGAATCTGTGTTTTTTCTTCATCTTTTCTGATTCTCCTTACGATTATTCTTTCTCTACTGGTGGACCCAACAGTTGTCCAAATTCGCGCCGCTGCCAAGAACTCAGTATCTTGAGGTCTGTTTGTTGAGAAAATTGCATGAACAGTGCCATGACTGCTTCCTCATTTGAGGGGGGGAGCGTCACTTGTGCTGCTACAGTTTCTAAGTGGTTCCGCTGTGTTTCGTCCAAGAGGAGCTGGTTATCCATAAGTGCTACCAACCTATCGCGTAGCACCTGTTGCCGCAAGTTGTCTCTTTCGGTTTGGTGGGCGCGATATAGTTTAAAGGCATCTTCGGAGAGTACATCCTTGATGGCTTGTTGATAGAGTGGGTGATCTGTAATATCAGCCCCTTCCCTTAAGGTTTTGAGTTTCTCTGCAGCTTCTTTGGGAGTGATTTCGCCAGCTTGCTTGGGTTTCGCGTCGGTTTCCGGTTTTGTTGCTTCAGGCGTTTTGCCATGAATTTCGAGGTATTGTTGAACGATCCCTTTGGCAGCTACTCGTAGATGTCGAGAGGCACGCTCATCGAGGGGTTGTAACAGTTCAGTATGTGCTGCCAACTTGGCTTCCATGAGCTGCCGCATCTGCTTTATACGCTCTTGAGATTCTGGTGTGTTACCTTTATCGGTAGTCTGTTTATTGAGCTGCTCAAGTATCGCGTCAGCCTCTTTTTCTTCCACTTTGCCAGCATCGACCGCACCCTTTATTACAACTTCGGGTATAGGGGCGGCAATGTCGTGTAATTCCTCCAAATCTGCGCTAACGAGTCCATGCCAAATTTTGGATTGTGTCTGGCTCAATATCCCGTCCAGAGAGAGTTTTAACTTATAGTGCACCAGATGGGCTGCGTTCAGTGAATTAAGCATTATGATCATTGAGTTTGGGAAGGTATCACTGTCCTTTGTGTCGAGCAGTAATTGTTCAATTTTTTGGCGTTGATCGGTCGTTAGGGAGAGTTCCTGGTCAAGCATCACGACTATTTGACGTGCGATCGCCTGCTGATATAGCTGCCATCTATTTTGGTTGAGTTTCAGATACTCCTGAAGTTGCGTCTCGGTCAGGTGTTTAGTAAATATTGCCTTGGTGTGTGGATGTGACAAAAAGAATTCAAGTAGTGCTATGTTGCCCCCTTCCAATGCCTTCGCGAAGGCACGCAGCCTCTCGTTCTGCGTTAGCACGATCTTATTTGAATTGTAAATTGACTGACGAAGTGATTTGATAGCTGCCTCATTGAGATTGTAACGCTTACCAATACTTTCACCGACGCGCGCAAGTAAAGATTCGATTTGCCTGTCAAGGTTAGGATCCAATCCCCCTGGCGTTTTAGAGGACAACCCAATATTGCCCTTTTCAGTCATTTTGAGTGGAACAAAGTGTTCCCCGCCATTAACGATTGTAACGGGTTTTCCACGGCGGTCGTTGTATCCCTCCTTGTGGATACTGATGGTATAGCGTCCTGCGGGGATACCTGCTTTTTTATAATCGCCGTTGGGATCCGTTTTTGTTGTATGCTCTGTGCCATCTTGTGCAACAATTTTGATCTCAACACCTTCAATCGGATTCTGTTCTGAGGTTGTGTCGGTAATCATGCCACGAATAGTGCCACCATTTATAGCGTTGTCCTGTGCAAGGGCAATGCCAGCAAACATTCCGACACAAGCAGTGACTATTAACACAAAACTAAAACGAGTCATCTATTTGCTCC
>VXXH01000326.1:0-14156 GCA_009835515.1 Candidatus Poribacteria bacterium | reverse complement strand
ATCATCTCCGCCACATCATTGGACCGAACACGCGTTTAAATTCATCCTGCTGCCAATGTGTCAGAATTTCAAAGTTTACTGTCTGTGGGAAAAGTTGGAAAAACATGAATTCCTCGGATTTCTTTTCCTTAAGTGGACTGGGTACCAATTGCGATGCTGCCGTTTCTAACGTTTTCCGCTGTGTGTTGTCCAAAAGCAGCTGCGTGTCTATGCACGCCACTATCACATCACGCAGCACCTGTTGATGCCAAACTTCTCTTTCGGCTTGGGACGCGCTATACTGCGCGAACGCCTCTTCAGAAAGTACATCTTTGATAGCTCGTTGGTACATCGGATGATTCGTAATATCAACCTTTGTACTTCCATCTCCCCACAATTCCTCCCTCGCTTCGGGAGTTTCGTCTTGGGCTTCAATGTACTGTTGTGCCACGCCTTTGGCAGCAAGTGCCAAACGCCGAGTGGCACGCTCGTCGAGGGAACCTAACAATTCGGTATGCGCTGTGAGTTTGGCTTCGGCGATCTCCATCATTTGTTCTTGAGATGCTGCTGTCCCTGCGTTAAATTCAATCCAAGGTTGTAGTCTCTCCGGCGGGTCAATCGCTACTTCATTAATCACTACTTTAACTTCGTTCTCTATCTTGACAGGCTTGGCTGCTTCCTTGCGGATAAACTCACGCTTTTTGCTTGGATCCACAATTTTACCCAGATCTACCTTTTTATCCGCAACGCCAACCTGAACCTCGACTTCGGGCATGAGGCCAGCGAAATGCTCTCTGTTCGCATTTGTGTTAACCAATGCATGCCAAACCTTGGATTGCGCTTCGCTCAAGGTATTATCCAGAGAGATTTTCAATCTATGGTGCACCAGATGTACCGCTTTCTGAGAACTGATCCGTAGGATATTCATTGAACTTGCGAAGCCACTATTCCTCCACGCAGCACCACGCAGCAACTTCACAACTTTTTCGCGTTGATCTGCCGTCAAACTGAGTTCTCTGTCAAGTGCAGCGGTTATTCGACGAGCGACCGCCTCTCGCTCTCGCTGCTGTCGTGCTTCTGTGAAGTCCAAATAATCCTGAAGTTGTGCTTCGCTCAAGTGCTCAGCAAACGCTGCCTTGCAATCGGGCTGTGCCAATAACATTTTGAACGCTATATCTGCATTCGCGAAGGTACTCAGACCACCAATCTGCGTCAGGAGCCCCTCAATAGAATTAACCATTGACTGATAAAGTGATTTGACAACTGCCTCGTCCAGATTGTAACGCTCGCCCATACTTTCAGCAACACCTTGGAGTAACGACTTAGTTTGCTGCTTGATTCGCTGTTTAATGACCCTCCTGTCTATTTTGCCTGGTTGCACCTCAAACAGATCGACATTACCTTTCTCAGCCATTTTGAGTGGAACGAAGTGGTCACCATCATCAACAATGGTGACAGATTTCCCAACGCGCTTGTCGTATCCGTCCTTAGATATGCTAATCAGGTAGCGTCCGGCGGGGATTCCAGCGTGTTTGTAATTGCCATCCGTATCTGTCTTTATTGTCCATTCCTTGCCGCTATCTTGTGAAACGATCTTGACCTCAACGTCCTCAATAGGGTTCTGTGCTGGCGTTACGTCAGTAATCTGTCCGCGGAGGGTCCCACCGCTCATCGCGGCGCCCTGAGCAAAGACAATATCAGTAAACATACTGATACAAGCGGCTAATATCAACATGAAAATGAAACGAGTCATCTGTTCCAGGCCTCCGTGTGATTATTTTCTCCTCGTTCTTGCATTGAACGGACGTTTTGTTCATAACTTTCAGTGTGAATTTGGTGTAAATTATTGAACGTTCCAACATCTAATCTTCTCGAATTGTAGCTAAACCGGTCTGCCATTCTTGTCCTTTTTTCCCAGCGTAGAGCATGGCATAGGTATCACCGACTTCAAAGATTTGACCTGTCAATACACCGTCGCAATCGAACGCTTCAGGGTCGTCCGATGGTGTAAATATAGGATTGTAGGGGTTCGGTTCAAAGGTCTGAAAATCGAGAGTCCGTACATGTCCCATCCGCCAGACTTCGCCATCGAAACCGCCATAGATAATATGGAAGTACTGTGGTCCTTTGAACAATTCTGTTTCACGAACGGCTTTGCTATCCCATGTTTCCCCACTCCCTGTGAAAACCGGATTGGCAGGATTTTTTGTGACCGCTGCTGGATCGCTCGTCGGTGCGGTGGCGTGACACATCGTGAGTCCCTCGCCGAAAGATCGTGTCGCCTTTCCGGTATAAACGATGTGAATTGTGTCGCCTTCTACTGCTACTGAAGGGTGTGTCGAGCCGTGCCGTTCGTGTTCGGTATCTGCAGGGATGACAGGCGTGTGCTGGACGCGCTGCCACTCGCCTAAGTCTCCATCGCTCACAAGCAGACCTGTCTGTTCGGGTGTCGTTTCCCCTTTGCCTCGATAGTACATGTAGAACTTGCCATCAACGGGATTTCGGAACGGAAAAGGATACTCGACGGCTGCGTTATCGAAACCGTCCGCTGAGGGTTCAATAATAGGGTTCCGCGCGTCCTGCGTGATGTCAGTGAGGTTAGAAATTGGAGCCGTGGCGTGCATTATCAACCAGCGAACGCCATGGTCCCGTTTGCACCAGATATAGTGTGCCGTTCCATCAACGATAATCGCGTGCGTTGCTGCCGCCCAGAGGGGTGGCGGCAGGGCGATGATCGGATTGCCTGTCTCTATCCTCTTAAAACTGGCGAATAGTTCAAACGGGATGGCATCTTTTTCGGCATCGGTTTCCATCAGTTTCTCCTCTGTTTTATGACACACTGTATATTTACTGCCTTCCTTCTAAAACGTTAAAATAAGCGTCCAATCCCTGACGAAATTCCTCTGGTAACACGCGTCCTGTTTTGCCTGTCGCTTGTCTGGGTGACCGATTTTCGATGAAGGCTGTGTCGGTGTCATCTCCAATGCCCATGAGCCTCAAGGCGGAAGCGGTTGCCGGTGGTGCTGTCATTACCATCGGCGTATTTGGAATCCGGCATGTTTGGAGTAGAATTTCGATGACTTCCGTTATGGCTGCAATCGCCTTGGGACCTGTATCTGGTTCCGCGAGGATGTCTTCTACCTCATCCATGACCTCTGCGGCTGCCGTCACCTTCGCGAGTTGCTGTTGAATTAGGCGTTCCTGAGCGTTAGGCAAGAGGCTGATTTGCGATGCGACTTCACGGGTATCCTCGGTGAGCGTAATCTGTGTATCGTATAAAGTGATACTACGCTCTGCGTATTCGTCGGATGTAATGGCTTCCTTTGCCTGTTCAAGTTCGCGCGTCTCCTCCCGCAACTGGATCTCGCGATCGATAATACGCAACACTTCCAAGACGATTTCTGGCGGTAGGTTTGGCAAGTTAATCATGCCGCCCTCTGGGGGTGGACCATCAGGTCGCGGATCTACCAATTGTTCTGCCCATCGGTCCAGGGTATCCGCCCAAAATTCCGCCTCAATGGTAGATTGTCCGACGAAATTCTTGTTAATCGTCTTTGCTATGTCTTGCATCTGATTTGAGACAAGTGCGTCCTGCATCTCCGAAAGCACACGCAAGTAGTTCGGCGAGGGTCGGCGATCGGAATAAGCCACCATGTCTTGTATGATAGTAGATACAGTTTCAGACTCGTTGGTTTCTCGTTCCGCCAAACGTTCCCGATCAGATTGGTTATTTAGAGCGGCGGTGCGGTCAAGACCGAAACTATCAAGATTGTTCAGGTCTACCGCGATATCGATCTGTTTTCGCGAGGCGGCTTTCAATCGCTTCACAAACGTGCTGTTTTCAAAGCTGACGAGCAGCCTGCTCATCTCGTCTGCTAATTTGGCAAAAGCATCGAGCAATTCCTGCTGCTCTTCGACGGCTTCAAGGACGAGATCCGCTGCTTGAGGTGCCGGTGTCTCTTCGTCTTCTGACTTTTCATTCTCCCTTCCACTGCCTTTGAGCATAGTTGTAGGAATACGGAGCCCACCTACAATCTGCGGTGCCTGTCCTTCCGCTGCGTCTTCACCCTTGTTGAATCCAGACTCAACGTCAGAGACAGTAGGCGTTGGATTGGCGGGGGTAAACCCGGGTTTACCATCCTGTGGCGGTTTGCTCCGGTTTACGCTGACGCCCTTGCCGGGTTTGTTCGGATCCTCTGGAATTTCATCCAAACTTTCAGGTGGTAGGATACTGTCAGGTCCGTACTTCTCCACCTTTGCCGAGTCGTTCGGTTCGCCTTTCGTAGATGATGATTGCTGTCCCTGCGCTGCTTGACTTTCCTGTGCTTCACTATCGGTAGGTTCACCAGCGGAAGCGGGTTCAGCAGGTGCCCCCGGTGCCTCAGCAGCACGCGAAAGTAGGTCTGCGACAGAAGGCATCCTCTGTCCAGCGATTTCATCTAACTGCTCAATTATATCTCCCCACGCCTCCAGTTGTTCTGCATCAAATTCTTCATTCTTTGCTGCTTCTTGAACTAACTCTATACCGGTTTCGACCAGGCTGTCAAGTCTGGCTGCGTTGGCGCGTTCGGCGGCAGCTTGTTCTTGGATCCGCTTGCGTTGCGCGGGATCGTCAAGGGTTTCGGGAGGTAGGTCGCGTAGTTCGCGGTTGATTTGGTGCAGTTGTAGTTCCTTGTCGTGGACATCCTTTGCAGCACCCGTCCAAAGCTGCATCTGTCCGACTAACCACTTGAAGTGTTCTGATGGCGTGAGTACGTGGAGTACAAGGGGCGACGAATAGACGCGATCGCGGTTAGGTAGGTAGTCCTCCGCATAGGCACGCAAGCGGAGACTCTGTGGTTTCACACTCTCACGCTTCGGGGAAAATGTGGCAGCGACGGTCACGGTGTCCGCTGTCGGTGTTCCTGCGGATACTATTTTCTCGCCGCTGGTGGGTTCGGGGTTGTGAATTGGATTGGCGATACCCGTCCATTCTAAGCCGATCCGTTTTACACCAAAATCGTCCGATGCTTGAATCTCAAAAGCAAGCACTTCATTAGAAATAACGACCTGATTGTTCTTTAATTTATTGAGAGCAACTGTTGGTGATTCATCATCAAGTGCCTCAAACCGTAGCACTTGTGGTTCACGGGCGGCGAGACCGAACCGATCCCGCCATGTCAGGTGCATTTCTGTCGTCGTCTCCACTGCTATTGGCTCGGTCATCACGCGGGCACCGTCTACTTTTTGTGGACGATTGTTCAGAGTTGCTTCCGACAGTTCACGTGTCGTGGTGGCTTCTAAGGTGGCGGTACTACCCTTCACTAAGTTCACAATTCCGCCGCGGATATCATCTATTCGTGGTTCCTGGCGTTGTAGATAGTCCGGTAATTGGACTTTAGCAGTGAGATCTTTGAGTGCAGGGCGCAACTTGGGTTCAACGAGAATAGAACGTCGTGCGTCTCCGACGCGGAGTGCGACGCTTCCGTCCTTGGTTTGCGGCGGTAATTGGAATTTGTAGGTTGCCCCGTCGCGTTCAGCAACTATAGGGGTCTGTTCTGCGTATTGTGCTTCGCCCGACTCAGGTTTCCACGGCGAATCCTCTTTGAGGCGGGCTTCGACATCGAAGGATTCCGCATAAGCGACGACGCGCCGATCAGCGTTACCCTCCAACTGTGCGAAGGTATACCGTTCCACGTTTCGCCACGGGGTCAGCCATCGGGCGAACGTGTTCCGACTCGTTGCGGGAATCACAACGATCCCGATGACAACCAGTATTATCGGAATGCCTGCCGCATAAGCCCAGCGGCGATGTCGAGGATTCGGGACAGCATCTGCAAGGTTATGCTTTGCTACCTCGGCATCAACCTGACGCATCGCTGCTTCAACTAAAGCAGGGCTTGCCGATTGATCCGTCCGACTGGATGCGAGTTCCACGATGCCGAGCACATGATCGCCAAAACGTGGAAACTTATGCTGCAACAGGCGAGCGATGCCTTCCAAACTCCGATGCCGCCACACCCAATTATAGTACTTTAGGGGCAGAAAGAGTACCATTCCCACCATACCGGTCAGTAGGATAAGTACCCGCAAAAGTGTAGGCGTATCAAACATGCGGTCTAAGCCAAACACGACAAGATATGAAATCATGATGCCGAAGATTCCCGCCAACGTCCCTTCAGCGAGTTTGATAATCCATACCCGTTTTTGGTACTGTTCAAGTGCTGCCTTCATGCGCGGCGGTAAGTTGACTGCATCCTTTTGTGAGCGCGTTTTTGCTTGTGTTTGGTGCATGGAAATCTCCTCGTATTGGTTATTAGTTGTCAGTCATCAGTTTTCAGTAATTAGCAGTCAGTCGTCAATCATCAGTGGGCGGGGTGCAAACCCCGCCAGCAATTATACCCAACCGTCATCAACCATCAATGTCAATGGCGACTCCATCTCTTCAAGGGGTAGATGAATCCGCTGTCGTTTCCGAGACGATTCATAAATTGCCATAAGAAGTTCTAAGGAAGCGTATCCTTGAAAACCACTTGAGCGGTGTTCTCGGTTTTCCTCAATGGCTGCGATTATGTCTTGTACGGGATCAGTTTCCGATGGCAATTCTGGTGTTACCCATGCTCCATTGGATTGCTGGTTGCGGATACGGAGTCCAGGTCCACTCGGCGCAGCCAGTTCAATTTCGCCTTCTGTCCCATAGCAGTAGATATGGTGATAACCGGGGGCAGTATCGTTACCTGATTCAATGATACCCCGTACATTGCTTTCAAATTTGAAATACCCGATCGCGAAATTCTCGGAGTGCAGATCATATTTGGTCGGTGTGCCGATCCGTTCGATTTGACCTATCACCCAACTGACGGGATGGTCGCCGTAAATAAATCGCATCAGGTCAACGGTATGTGTGGCGTTGTCTTTCAGGTCGCCGCCGCCACAGATGCCGTGAATTCGGAAGAGTTCACCAATCTGACCGTCGGCAATCATCTGTTTTGCGGCGGCATACGGCGCAGAAAACCGGACTTGATGGTCAATCGCTAATTTCACACCGTGCTGTGAACACGTCTCAAGCATCTCTTTCGCCTGTCCGAGATTTTCCGCCATCGGTTTTTCAGAAAGAATCGCTTTCACGCCCCGTTTTGCGACTTCAATCACGACCGGTGCGTGCAATTTCGGGCGCGTACACACCGAAACAATATCAATATCTTCTGTTTCGAGCATCTCAATGTAATCGGTATACTGCTTTTCAACGCCGTACTGCTCGCCATAGGCTTTAATGCGTTCTTGGTCGATGTCGGCAATCGCTGTGAGTGTTGCTCTCGGTTCCTTTACATACCATCCAGCGTGCATGTGAGAAATTCCACCGCAACCGACTATTGCAACTTTATAGTTATTAGGCATTATAAATTCCTTCTGTCGCTTTCTTACTCCGGCTATTGGTTATCGGTTTGGTTCCCGTATTCACTCCTTAGATGGTATATTATACCATGTTTGATTGAACGTGTCTATTGGCTTTTAGATCAGCTCTATTACACTGCACCGTTCATTTTTCTTGTGACCCAGAACGCCCCAAGTAGAAAGACTAAAACGCCCGCCCAGATAGGGTGCGCCCAGAGCCGCGTCCGGTGGACAGTCGGTGCTGGCTCCGGCAAAGCTGCGAGATGCTCCAATAGATTCGGCACTTCGGAAACGGGGACCAACTTACCCTCGGTAATCTTAGCGATCTCGTCTAATACATCAAACCGCGCCAAACGTCCTTGTTGTTCACGATTTAAGCCTTGCACCGATAGATCCGTCTGAACAGAGGCACCGGTTTCACTGCTACTTGCAATGAGGCGATAGTTACCGGGTTCTTTCGGCACAAACGAACCGACGAATAAGCCCGCCAGATCCTCTGTGCCCGGTTGAAGTCGAATTGTCTGCGTTTTGCCCGATGGCGAAATCGCTTGCACAACAACTGAGCCCCTATCTAAAGGACCCCCTACATTGTCAATAGCGTTGGCATTCAACGTCAACACGTCATCAACGTTGGGTCGGTCAGGTGAATAAAACAAGCGTATTGCTTCGCTTTGTGCCATCTGTCGTCGATATGCCATCCACCGCGCGACTTGACTCCAGAAGCGGTAGTGGTATTTATCCTCAACACCGTGCCGCCAACGCCAAGCACTGTCTGTTCCCATAAAAAGGACTTTACCGGTGCCGTAGGTCTTGGTCACGATTAATGGTACGCGTCCGGAAGCAGTCGAGACTTGGTCGTGCACTGCCAGTGTCTCAGTGCCAGCCTTGGTTCGCTTGACTCCGGTATACCAGAAAAATCCTGGCAGCTTGCGCCATACTTCGCCGTTGTCTTGGTCGGTATCTCCAAGACGTGTTAGCAAACTTCGCTGCCCTGACGCGGTGAGTGCGAAATATCCCTGTATATTCGAGCCGACACCTTGAGGTGTCGCTGGGTCCAAAATCACGGGATAGAGGTCGTCAAGCGGACCGGGAATTAACGTATCGTGAGATCCTGAGCGTCCCGGCATAAAGACGATCCCTGAAGCTTGGGCACTGACTAACTTCCGTAATTCCCGTGCTTGTTCAGTCGTTAATTGGTCTTCTTTCACACCGACATCGCCAAGGAACACTACGTCATAACGACTGAGTTCCCTCGCGTCAGGAAAACGTTTAATATAAGTGCGACCGCCGCCGACTTGTGGCAACTCAGGATGAAAAAGAAGGCATGTTACTTCAACGCCTTGATCCCGCTCTAAAGCATTCCGTAGGTATCGGTACTCCCACCGCGGAAACGATTCGATGACAAGGACTCTCAATTGTTCCTCACGTATTGATATCGGTGCGGATATCTCATTATTTTCGGGGATCAATTCCTCGGCATCCTGTGCGATACGGAGATTTAACGTGTAATTCTCTGTCGCTGGGGGTGTCCAGACGATATTATCTTGCGCCTGACTCATGGCAGGGACACCGACAACCTTGGTAACCTTTGCCTCGTTATTGACGCTGAGTGTAACACTCACATCCCGGTCCTGTCCCAAAGTGCTGCGGACAACAAACGGAATGCGAAGCTGCTTATTTGTTACCCCAAAAGTCGGCGCGTCCATCCTGACTAACTCAAGATCCGGTAGTGGTACCTTACTGCCGACCCCTACTGCAAAGACGGGAATCCCTTTCATCCGAAACCGTGTGGCCGCCTCCACGGGGGAGTTACCGACATTCCAATCGCCGTCCGATAGAAGCACCACGCCGCGAAGATTTGCGTGGTTGTCGAGCACGTGTGACAGTCCAGCATTCAAATCTGTTGCTTCTTCTGCAGGGTCCAACTGTGAAGAGAATGGCTCGAACACCACGTTAAGATCAGTCGTATCCGACGGTTTCCAGACTGCCTCGGACATCAGCGGTTGAATTGTCTCGGCGCGGCTCTTGCGTTCGCCGGAGAGGTCTTGATCGTCAAAGACATCCCGCGTTTCCATGCTTTTAGATTGATCCCAGAGTACCGCGAGCGTTGAACGTCGATCTGGTGGTTGTATCTTCAACCATTCGGGTTGATTTAGTGTGGTGACCACTAAGCAGACCAGTACAAAACGCAGCAACTCAAGCCACCCGGTTTGCATACGATAACCGCTACGATGCCATGCCAACCAGCACAGGACACCGGTCACAGCCACGATAAACAGTCCCAAGGCCATGATGGAGCTGCTTGAGAGAAATTCGAGGCTTCCCTGTTGTTCTTGCATTTTTTTTCCTTTTCTGGCTATCGGCTATCGGTTCTGATATTTTTCAATAAAGCGGTTAACACCTGGCTCATAGCCGATCGCCAATTGCTACTCCGTGCTTCCGTCTGCAACTGTGAGGTCAATTAAAGGGGTGGCTTCCGTTTTCCTGCTTGGCAAACTCAGCACTGCCTCCAAAATGAGTGCTAATGCCATTGCAATGAGGAAGATACGCCAGAGTTCACTCGCTAAGGCAGATGTGTCCCCAACATCAACATCAATTCTTCGATACGACAGTCCATCGAAGAGGGCATCCACCGTTTCAACAGGCGAGACCTTGGCATTGTCCTCAGCTTGGCTGCGGTTCACGGCTACCCAATATTCATCTTCACGGTAGACACCGGCGTGCAGTTCACGCTGTGAGAGGGATGCTGTGTTCTCTGCAGAAACCACTGATTTCCACTGATCTCGGTCTGCCAGCACACCAACGCCAGCGTCGCGTTGTGCCGCGGCAGCCAATGCGAGACACCCTTCAGTCAACGCCCGCTGTAGCATGACATAAAACACTATACCGTCGCGTTCGAGGGAAGAGAATTGTGCTGTAGGCAGCGTGCTGCAAAAATAGATTGCGCCGTGATCAGTAGACACACGGGTTAGTAGGGGGGCATCGTTGTCAAACCTTGCCAATGGCGTTCCAGTCCCCTCAAGGGTTCGGTAGCGATAAGTGCGGAGTCCGTTCAAAGGCAAGGCATCTCCGCTCTCGACATGTGCCAGTAGATCGGCATCGCCGCGCCACCATGCGACTTTGGAAACCTGTCCAGGATCAGAGGACTGCCAGTCGCCCCAGTGTGAATTGAACAGTTGATCCCCAGCGTGGTGCGCTGGTGGAAAGAACATAGCCACACGTCCGCTGTTGACGAAATGCGCAATCTGTTCCGCTACCAACCCACTCGGTAATGCGCCTTGCCAAATCAGCAATCCGGTATTTTCCCAGTCGATTTCCGCGACTCGGTTCACGGGAATCACATCTGCATGGTGTTGTAGTCGGGCATCCAGCGGAACAGCGAGTGCCCGACGGAACGCTTCGCCGATCCTTTTATCATCACTGACGACAACTGCTTTTCGTACTGGCGGTTCTGAAAAGACAAAGAAAAACCGGTTGTCCAAGGGGTTCGCATCGCCCGGTAGGCTCACGGACCCCCAACCTGAGCTGAGTTTGGCATCAATAGGGATACGGTGTCCTTGTAAAGAGGCACCGAGTGTGTCGAGTTCCATTTCAACCACAGACTGTACATTGTTGACTTCAAACTCAATCGGTACGCGTCGCGTGCCGCTGCTGTCACCGCCCGTGCGAACCATCACATCAAGAATGAGTTCTGCATCATTGCCACGTTTCCATCGCTGGACGTTTTCCACTCTCACTGACAAGTTTCCAGAAGGTGGATCGGTGTATGCCAGTAAGAAGTGGTGCACACCCTCTAACTGGGCAAACGCCTCGCGTATCGCGTTCCAACGCCCGCTGTGAATATCCCAATCGTTTTCGTTCAGGTCTGAACAGATCCATATTTCAGCGCGTCCGGACTCGTTTGCTTTGAGATAGGCTAACGCCGTTTCAAGCATACTTGGGATATTCGCGCTGGTGGCACTCGCGCCGGTCATAGGTAGGTTCAATAGAGCCTTCGGTGAATCCACTTCCTGCATCTGACCGCTGGCACTATCAATCAGAAGTAGATGTGTTCCGTAATCACCTTGCTCCAGCAATTGTGCGAGTCTTTTCAGTGCCGTGGATCTTTTTGACTCACCCGCCTGTAGGTCTTGCATTTCCATACTGGCGGAACGATCGAGGAGAATCAGTGTGGCATCAGGCTGACTGAATCCGATGCTTCCTAACCATCCGCCGGACAGTGGTCGGCTAATGGCGAAAATCAAAGCCCCGATGGCAAGGACGCGCATCAGTAGGATAAGAAGATGCCGGAGACGTGCCATGCCTCTGCTCATGCGCTTTGCACTCATGAGGAACATCATCGCTGCCCAAGGGATCGTCCGGTGCCGCTGCTGATTGATTAAATGGATGATGATCGGCAGTGCCATCAACGGAAGCGCGATTAATGCTAACGGTTGTAAAAAACTCATAATTTTTATTAGTTATCAGTTATCAGTTATCAGTTATCAGTTGTCAGTTACAAGAGTCCTCTTAACTGAAAACTGAGTACTGTTAACTGACAACCACTGAAAACTGAAAGATTTTTTCATGCCTCGCAGTGAGAGAAAATCGTACTGACAACTATTCCTCACTTCTGTCTTTTGGGTGTCCGTCCCAATAAGAATCGTGCCAATACATCCCCGTAGTTTTCGTGTATACAGATACGGTGATAGTCAACCTCGGTGCCGCGAATCACTTCGTCCATACTCGCAAGGTATATTTCCATTGCGCGTCGGTACTGCGCACCGATGACGGTCGGATCTGCAAGTATAGGTTCTCCACCTTCCATATCAGCGAATCGCATTGGGCGATCGAACTCAAAATCGAGTTCGTTCTGCTCCATGAGATGAAATACAGCGACATCGTGTTTACGGAACCGCAGGTGTTCAAAACAATTCCGCACCGTTTCGGGTTCCATGAATAGATCTGAAATAACGACGATGAGTGCTCTCTGTGGGATACGTTCGGCGGTTTCGTGGAGAATGTCAGCCAACCCGGTTTCGCCTGATGCCTCCATTGTTCCTAATTCATCAAGGACAACGCTAAGATGCGTAGCACTCCGCTTTGGCGGAATTTCTATGTGAAATGCTTCGCCTGCACAGTAGAGTCCAACGGCATCACCTTGTAGGGCGGCTATATAGGCTAAGGTGCCTGCCACCCGACGTGCGTAGTCAAGTTTACTCAAACCGGGTTCCCCGCCGGTTCCTGTGGGGTTTCCGTTGTATGCGAAATCCATTGAACCGCTGGTATCAACGATTAAGCACATCCGTAGGTTCGTATCGGCTTCAAACTCCTTGATGTAGTAGCGATCATTGCGGGCATAGGCACGCCAATCGAGTCGACGTGTGTCGTCGCCTGGGACGTACTTACGGTACTCGGCAAACTCAAGACTGGAACCGCGAATGGGGCTCCGATGTTTACCGGATACATTTCCTACCATGGGGAGTCGGGCGTGCAATTGAAGCGTGGAGAGACGTTCCAGTACCTTCTGGTTGAGGTAATCCCGTTTGAGTTGCAATGCCATAATTTTAAATTACCTTGCGGATAAGTTTCGTTGGTTGGTGACTTAACGATTCTTGTCATCGAGTCGTCCCTTCATTTCATTACGGGACTTGGTTTCTGGCGTTTACCAGAAACCCGATTTGGACATCGGACACATCGGAGCAGAAACCTAATATTTATGAATGCTCTTCAACGAGACGGTTGACGATATCTTGGCTGGTGATGTTCTCGGATTCTGCCGCGAACGATGTAATGACGCGATGCGTCAGCACTGGATCTGCCACTGCGACGACATCCTCAAGTCGCGCCATGTAGCTGCCGCTAAGTGCTGCACGTGCCTTCGCCCCTAAGATCAAGTATTGAACTGCCCGTGGACCGGCACCCCAAGCAACAAGCGGCTTCAGCCAGTCAGGTGATGCCTCACTTTTTGGGCGGGTGCTGCGTACTAAATCAACAGCGAATTCGTAGATATGTTCTGCTACGGGCACACGTCGCACAAGGTCTTGAAAGGCAAGTACTCGTTCACCTGTCAGGACGTGTTCAAGTGTGGGCAGTGCTACACCGGTTGTGGTACGGGCAATCTCTATCTCCTCAGCGCGTTGCGGATAGTCTACTTCAATCCTGAACATGAAACGGTCCAGTTGCGCTTCCGGCAACGGATACGTCCCTTCCTGTTCTATGGGGTTCTGGGTCGCCAATACGAAGAACGGCGGTGTCAGTTGGTATGTTCTGCCGATGACCGTGATTTTGTATTCCTGCATCGCCTCAAGCATTGCGGCTTGTGTTTTTGAGGGGGCACGGTTAATCTCGTCCGCCAGAATGAGATTGGCAAACAGGGGGCCCTTTACGAATTCGAACTCCCGCCTACCGCCAGGTACCTCCTGAAGGATGTCGGTTCCGGTGATGTCCATCGGCATTAGATCGGGTGTGAACTGGATTCGGCTGAACTGCAATGCCATCGTCTCAGCGAAGCGGCTTACTAACAGCGTTTTCGCCAAGCCCGGAACACCCATCAAGAGTGCGTGTCCTTGCGAAAACAGACAGATCGCTAAGTGTTCGATAACTTGCTCCTGACCGACGATGATCTTAGCAAGTGTTTGTTTTAGTTGGTCGTAGACGTTACGCAGTTCGTCAATTGCAGCGACATCGTCGGCATGCATTGTGTCAGTGTTTGGTGTCGTTGTCATTATGTTCCTTCTGTATTGTTGTTATGAAGTTGTAATGTAAAAGAAAGACAAATTTTGCCTTAATATTACGGTAGCAAATTCGGTGCCATTCTGAAC